>CAZJUM010000147.1:0-6400 GCA_964549175.1 uncultured Pseudomonadota bacterium
TGTCAAGTAAAAAATGAACTTTTTTGCACTTTTTTAATAAGTTCTGAATAGATACGGTAAATTATCTTTTAAAAAGCGATAGCCTATTTGTTTTATCTTGCCGAAAATCGTTCAAACCTTCTATTACAAAAGCTAATGATTAGTTGGATTTTGTACTGTCGGGACTTGAAGCAAGCTTGATCAGGGTAGAACACGCACTGGATTCCCCTAATTTTATAGGCATTAACTCTTTATTAATTACTACAATTTATGGCGACAGCGATAGCGAAAACAGCAACGATCTTAGGTGTTAATGCCCAGATGATTGAAGTTGAAGCCGATGTCCATATGGGGCTGGGGGCTTTCAATATTGTAGGGCTACCTGATGGAGCCATTAAGGAAAGCAAAGATCGCATCCAATCCGCGTTAAAAAATGCCTGTGGCGGAGTTCCTATACGCCGGGTAATCATTAATTTGGCACCCGCTGATATTAAAAAGACGGGGACTGGTTTTGACCTGCCCATTGCGTTGGCTATATTAGAGGCGTATGAAAAACTTCCGGAAAAGTCACTTCATTCACATTTTATTATTGGTGAACTCTCTCTGGAGGGGAAAATAAGACCGGTTCCCGGGATTTTGGCCATTGCGATGACCGCTCAAAAAAATGGTATCGAGAAACTTATAGTCGCTCATGAGAATGCGGCCCAGGCATCACTGGTTGAAGGATTGGAAATATATTCCGCGGCTCATATTTCGGAGGTATTCGCTCATTTCGCAACCAATGAGCCGTTGTCTCGATGTAAATCCGGGACCTATAAAGAGTTGACCGATAACATATCAACCGATTTTGATTTCGCCGATGTCAAAGGACAGGAAACCGCCAAGCGATCGTTGGAAATTGCGGCCGCAGGCAAACATAATGTGCTGTTTTCCGGCCCTCCGGGCTCAGGGAAAAGTATGTTAGCAAAACGTTTGCCATCAATTTTGCCATTCCCGACATTTGAAGAAAATTTGGAGGCAACCAAGATTCATTCGATTGCTGGTACGCTTAGTAATAGCTATCCCCTACTGCCGGAGCGGCCGTTTCGCAGCCCTCATTATTCGGTTTCCGGAGCAGGACTTATCGGTGGTGGCACGACACCAAAACCAGGAGAGGTTTCTTTGGCCCATCACGGAGTGTTGTTTTTGGATGAATTACCTGAGTTTCCGAGGCATATGCTGGATTTATTGAGGCAACCACTTGAGGATAAAAACGTTACGATTGCTCGCGCTAATATGTCCTTGAATTTTCCCTCTGATTTTATCCTATTGGCGGCAATGAATCCGTGTGCTTGTGGCTACCTTGGAGATAGTAATAAAGAATGTACCTGTTCAGCGACGGCGATTATTCGCTATCGCAGCCGAATTTCAGGGCCGCTGATGGATCGTATTGATCTGCAGGTCGAAATGCCGAATTTATCATATGATGAACTTAATTTTTCAGCCAAAGGCGAAAACAGTGCGGTAATTAGAGACCGGGTCATGGTGGCACGAGAAATTCAACTGGCTCGTTTTCATACTTCAACAATCAGCTACAATGCCAACATGAGTCATCATCAGGTGGAATTGTATTGCGGCTTGAGTCATGAGGGACATGATTTGTTGGCTGAGGCGCTGAAGAAGTATCGTTTGAGCGGGCGGGCTCACGACAGCATCTTGAAGATGGCAAGAACGATCGCTGATTTGGAGCAATCGGTTATTATTGAGCCGTGGCATTTGGCTGAGGCCATTAATTATCGATGCTTGGATAAAGAGCTTAATTATTAAAAAAAGGCGACTCATTGATCGCCTTTTTTTATTTCTTTTTCTTCTTTTTACCTTTGCTTGAAACAGGTATCGGAGCGTGAGCTTTGGCTTGAGTGCCTATCCCTTTACTTTTCTTAATTTTGTTGAAAAACATTTGTTGGAAAATAGAAATTACGTTACTGACCACCCAATACAGAACCAGACCTGATGGCATATCCAAAAAGAAGAATATGAACATCAATGGCATCCACTTCATCATTTTGGCTTGAGTTGGATCCATGGCCGGGGTAGGGGTAAGACTTTGCTGCAAGAACATGGTAACCCCCATCAGCAGTGGCAGAATCAAGGTAAAATCCGCGGCAGACAAATCATCTATCCACAGCATGAAAGGCGAATGTCGTAGCTCTATGGCCGGTAATAATGCTTGATATAGCGCGATAAAAATAGGAATCTGCAGTAACATCGGAAAACAACCACCCATCGGATTCACTTTGTTCTTTTTGTAAAACTCCATGATTTCCTTATTGAGTTGCTGTTTGTTGCCCTTATGCTTCTCCCTGATTTTTGCCATCTGCGGACTAAGATCTGACATTTTCGCCATGGAAATCATTCCCTTATACGCCAAAGGCAGCATCGCGATCCGAACCACAATTGTAAGCAGAATAATCGCGACTCCCCAATTAATTACATAGGTTTGTATCCAGCGAAGAACCACCAGAATAGGCTGGGCAAGCCAATCAAACCAACCGAGATCCATACTGAAGATTAATGACTTGTCAAATTCCTCGAGTAAATCATGCTCTTTAGGCCCCATAAACAAACTGAATTGTTTTGAGTATTCTTGGTTGTCAAGGAGATCCACCTTGGATTCGGTATATTCAAGTTTGGGAATTTTGACGACATTATCCGCCAGAACCGAATCGATGGCATGAAGTTCACCATTAAATAATTCTTCAGTTCCAGTCATTTTAACGGCAGTAAGGAAATATGTATCCATTACACCCGCCCAACGAGCATTTCTAATATTGAACGGTTTGATATAGTCATCCTCATCGTCATGTTTCTCAAAGTTATCATCCACGTAACTGATACCCATTTTGGGGCGAGCTCTGGGTTGAAATTCGACAACTTCATTGGCGGCCCCGAAATTAAAACGGGGGAAAATTCGTTGGCTTTCTCCTGTTCGATTGACGACTTTGAGTTCCATATCAATTTGATATGAGTTCGGGTAAAAGGTAAATATTTTATATATCTCTAAACCGTTTTCTAATGTCGCCTGCAAGGTTAATGTTTTGGCTTCGCGTTTGACATTGAGATTATCATCGGAAATATGAAAGTTGACTGCTGTCTGACCTAGGTCTGTGGAAAATTTCCATACTCTGTTTTGAACCGATAAATCACCCGCGAGATTTATTAACCGGTTTGGATCAATTTCTAGTGACTTCTTTTTTTTCGATTTTCCGGAAAACAACTCACTGACAAAATCAAAAACGATGGTTTTTAAACTGGTGTGTTGTTCAATAGCATATTTATAGCCTTTAAGGTAAAAGCTTCTAAGAATTCCCTCTTGAGAATCGATCCCAATTGAAAACAGAGAAGTTTCAACCGATACCTTTTTTCTAGTGGTACTTTCCTTCAGCGGTACCAGAGGTTCTGGTAGTGAAATAGCAGCCTTCATGGCTGTTGTGCCAACCGCTTGCTCTTCTTCGGGCTGTACCGCCTCTTGACCGACTTCCGTTTGAGGAACTGGTGCCTCCGGAGGGTACATCCAGTAGTAGCCAATAATGACGAGTGTTGAGAGAAAAAACGCAAGAAAAAAATTCTTATCCATTATGATTTTTATGGTTGATTTGATTGAACGCGATCTTGCTTAATTTGACGAAAATTGAAAAATGAAGCGTGGTTCGGTACCTCGTCCGCACCCCCAAGGTGAAACGGATGGCAACGGAGTATTCTGTGAATCGATAAATAGAGCCCCCACAACATCCCATGTTTTTTAAATGCCTGTTTAGAATACTCGGAACAGCTTGGATAATAAATACAGGAAGAAGGTAAAAATGCTGAAACGAGCTTTTGATAAATCCATATTGCCACCAAGAACGGGGTAACGAATATGGTAGTAAAAGCTGTTTTTGGTTTCATTGGGGCAGGGATGATATAAACTGTCCGATCCAGTCCTGTACTTGAGCCAGTGTAGGCTTTTGATAAGGAGGACTTGTCACGTAGATACCGCAATTATAGGATTTTTGATCTAAACATGAAGAAAGGCGTAAGGCTTCGCGAATCAGTCTTTTCAAGCGATTTCGCTCGGGGCTATTCCCGACTCGTTTGGAAACGGAAATAACCACCTTTAAATGACCTTGATCTTGAGGGAGATATCGAAATCTTAAATAACCAAAAGATTTGTATTTCCCGATTTGGAATAGTTCATCAATTGATTTTTTGCTTTTTAGCCTGTATATTTCGAAAAAGCCGTGCATCTTCCCTCCCATATCATGCACTTAATACTTTGCGACCTTTTCTGCGCCTGGCTTTGATGATATTTCTTCCTGTTTTAGAAGACATTCTTTTGCGAAAACCATGCTTCATTTTCCGCTTTCGATTATTCGGTTGAAATGTTCTTTTCATTGGGCATCTTAGGTAAAAAATCGTTTTTGAGATAATCTTCAAAAATATAAGTCTTTTTTGATTTTGTCAATTGAGATGAATCCGTTAGCAAAAAAAGTTCACTTGAATCGCGCCTTTTCTAGCACTCAAAGGCACATCAGCCGCCATTCATATTCGTGTATCCCGCCTTTGACGTCGACCACTTTTTTGTCGGGAATTGAATCAAAAGTATCAATCCATTCCATTGGTGAATGTACGGATAATCATCAAGCGGAAACTCTGATTCAAGTATTCAAAAAACATGTGGATCGCTTCCCGATAGCGCGGTTACTCATTACATTCGCGATAATCTAAGCAACCATCGTTGCCATGAGTTCTATCGCGTTGTCGCCGAATCAAGTCCTGTGAATATCCGTTAGAAGAACTGAAGACCAAACCCCAACGACAAGAATAGCCTCAAAATGAAGACAAGAGAGTCATCGTTCATTTCATACCAAAACATAAGTTCTGGTTGAACATGGTTGAAATCTGGTGTGGAATTATGGAGCGAAAGTGCTTAAAACATAATTTCTATTCCCTGTTTTAACTTTGATTTAATCCACTAATTCTGCTGAGGACACCGATAAGGAAGGATCTCACCTAAAAAATGGCATTTTCAGGTGAGTTGTTTTTCTGAGCATTTCAATGGATGAGATAGGTTCTAAAGCTGATAGTGGGTGATCAACTGGTTGGTAAGTACCAAAAAAGACAAAAATATTTTTTCAAAGTTGACACGGGCTACAATCTCATCTTTTTGAGCATCCAGTAAATCTTGTCGAACTTGAGAAACACGATAACTCGTACTATTTCCAATTCTATAATTTTCGCTTTCTTTTTCCAATAGGTCTTTGGAAAGTGAAGTACTAATTTCCGCAAGCTCTATGCCTTCTTTGGCAAGTTTCAAATTACGTAATACGGCTCGCAACTCCACATTTAATTCTGTTTTTCGATTTCGAATATCAACATCGATTTTCGCTCGTTCCAACACCGTTTTTTGGATTTTTTGGGGTGTTACTCTGTCAAATAAGGGAATGGTCCAGGTTAATCCGACAGAGTAGCCATTTAACTCTTTGGATATCCCCGAAAATGATTCTTCGGCACTTTTTCCAAAACCACTGAAGCTATATGAAAGGTTAAGATCTAAGTTTGGTTTATCACTATTAAGTGCTGCTTTTTGATCTAAACCGTTTAATTTAAGAGATTCTTCCAGTAATTTTAGTGTATGATCGGTTTCAAAAATACGCTGCAGCAAATCCGTAAATTTCTTCTCTACCTTTTTGATTTTCAATTTCTCCACCGGCAAGTAGCCCATGGGCAGGCTTTCCAAATTCAAAGCAGCTCTGATTTGGTCTTCGACCTGCTCCTTTTTTACTTTTTCTTGCTGCAAAGCTTGACGCGCTTGAGCCAATTGACTTTCACTTTGCTTGACTTCCACAATATCCAATAATTCCGACTCATAGCGTACTTGATTGTCCTTTAAAAACTGATGAGATAAGTGGACATTGCTTTCCAAAAACTCGATGGTTTTCAGGACACCGACCAAATCCCAATATGTTCCAGCGATTAAGCTGAGAAGCTCTTGAGTACTTTTTTCACCGCTGATATTGGCTTGATCCAAGGCAATAGCCGATTGATACTCACTCACTTTATTGATATCACCCCAATTCTGATATAAGGGGATAGCAACCGAAGCCATAATTACACTGGAATGCAAAGCATCAGCCGTATTAGACCATCCACTGAAGCTTTCTTCCGTTGGCAGAGTCCCTGATTTGGTTTGAGATATTGACTCTGTCACCGTCAATCCGTAAGTTACTCCATTTCCCAACTCTTGAGACAATGAGGAAGTGATTGAGGCGGCTTGAGTATCACTAAACACTAAATAATAACTACTATCAGTCGATCCGTAGATACTTTTGCTCATTGAAATCGAGTTAGTTAAGGTAGGATTGCGACTTTCTTGAGACGCGGCCAGGGCTTCTTCTGCGAT
>CAZJUM010000148.1:0-6354 GCA_964549175.1 uncultured Pseudomonadota bacterium
GAAAGGGATATTGCTGCTTAACTTTTTTGAACACAACATTTGACTATATCTCCTATATGTTTTATAACAAAGACAGCTAAAATAGGACGACTTTGTTTGCCGCTAACCAATTGCCCGGTGAACTCAAATAAGCAGAAGAATACCCTTCGAATTCACGGAGTTAAAAAGGTTAACCAATGAAATACTGCTATAATGACGCATGCATTTATAAGTAAACGCACATTGTATGCACTCGGGAGCATAGGCCTATCGCTTCCCTATAATAGGCTTTGGTTTGGTTATTAGGCTTTTTCTAGGGGCTGCGGCAGAAAGGGTTTTGATTGTTTTTCTGATTGCCATGATATCAGTACTTGGCATGGAAATTTATAGTGGGAATTCCGGCATACTGAGTTTCGGGCACTTATCGTTTATGGTAATTCGGGAAGGGATTCGGCATGATTTTTTTCATTATTATTTTGAAAAAACCTATGAAACGGGGGAAACCTTAATAAAAAAAGATTTCTGACTTGAGCAAAGATGATGCCTGGGGAGCGAGAAAATTAAAGAGGCTTACCCGGACCCCAGGTTTTATCGCTAATGATTTATGTTCCTGATAATCAGATGGCTAAACCCTATCGCGCGTATTGATCCGAATTGACAGAAAAGATAACCAAACATCATCAAAATACGACTGTATTGCTAATTAAATCAAGGCGATATAGCTCCTTACCAATCATAATATTCAAAAGAGAAGCGAAGTGGGTATCCCCTTCCCACAATATCGGATGATTATTTTTCAACGACCATGGAAAATCCATGAGCCGGTATTTCCAATCCATTCTCTGACAAACTCCCATTCCTTTGAAATGAGCGTATTGGCATAGGTTGCCAATGTTTGCTGTCAATCTCCAGCACTTTGGGTAATTCTCCGAAATTACAAACTACCTTAATGACCTCCTTTTTATGCTTTCTCTGAAAAGCAAGCATATTGCCCTCCGTTTGAATCTTTCGAAAATCGCCAATTGCCAACGCCATATGCTTTTTACGTATTTTGATCATCTCTTTGGTCAGCGCGAACATACTATCCGATATTTTCTCTTGTTGATCCAAAGACACATCACTATTCGCAGGCAACCAGGGCTTAGCGCTTTCATTAAATCCTTGGGCATGTTTGCCATGGGACCAGGGAAAGGGGGTTCGACAACCATCACGTCCGACATATCCGGGCCAGTACGTGATTCCAAACGGGTCACGGAGTTCGTCTTTTTTAATCGCATATTCACGCATACCCAACTCATCACCGTAATAAATTATCGGAGTCCCACGGAGGCAAAGGAGCAACAGCATCAAGTTTTCATGAAACCAATCGATTCCTTTTTGCGTTTCACTTCTTGATCGAACTCGAGTGCAATCGTGATTTCCCATGGACCAACAAGGCCACCCATCACCAATATATTTTTCTGTCAAATCCAGAATATGAGAAAAACTAGCCGCATCTATTTTTGCTCTTAACATGGAAAAGGTATAGGCCATGTGTAAATGCTGGCCTCCTGTAACATAAGATGATGCAAGCTTAATCAACTGATCCAGTTTTTGAATCCCACCGATTTCGCCCACAGTCGTCACATGAGAGCTATTTTCATTGATGGTTGTTCGAATCAATTTTAGGCAATCGAAATTTTCCGGACGATCTTTGGAAAAGCAGGCATCGTATTGATCGTAGTCGACCCCTTCTCGATTTTCTATGGATTGATGGTCTTTCGGAAGCTTAGGGTTATCCCGCAACTCCTGATCATACGCGTAATAGTTGACGGTATCCAGTCGAAACCCATCAATTCCTTTTTTAGTCCAGAAGCGAATAATGTCACGAATGGCCTCTCGCACTTCCTCATTATACCAATTGAGATCGGGTTGCTCTTTAAGGAAGCTATGAAGATAATATTGATCGCGATTGAAATCGTATTCCCAAGCAGATCCGCCAAAAACCCCCAGCCAATTATTGGGGGGATTACCATCAGCGCCCTTTTCTTTCCAGACAAACCAATCAGCTTTCGGATTGCTGCGATCTTTTTTGGACTCCCAGAACCAGGGATGTTGATCCGAACAATGATTGAGCACCAGATCCACCAGTATTTTTATTCCTCTCCGATGCGCGGATTCCACCATTTTATCCAAATCCTTCATGGTTCCGAATATGGGATCAATGTCATAAAAATCACTGACATCGTATCCGAAGTCTTTCATCGGGGACTTAAAAAAAGGTGATAACCATATGGCATCAACCCCCAATCCGCCACCTTTGCCATCATTCAGATAATCTAATTTTTGAGTGACGCCTGCCAAGTCGCCAATCCCATTGTTATCAGCATCGTAGAAACTTCGAGGGTATATTTGATACAAGACCGCGCTTTTCCACCAATCCGACGGAATCTTTGATAACACGTTTATATCCAATGCTTACTCCTTAACAGAACCGGCCAACAACCCACGCACAAAAAAGCGTTGCAAACTAAAAAATACAATTAACGGAACCACAATCGATACAAAAGCCCCAGCTGTCAAAATTTCCCAATTGGCACCATGGGAACCCAATAATTCTCTTAACCTTGAGGTTAACACGATTTGATCATCTTGTTTTCCCAAAAAAACCAATGCAACGAGCAGGTCATTCCATACCCATAAAAATTGAAAAATCGTAAAAGAGGCTAAAGCCGGAATCGAAAGCGGAGCAATAATCCGCGTGAAAACCGTGAAATGAGAAGCCCCGTCAATCTTAGCGGATTCAATAAGACTGCGTGGTAAACTACTCATATAGTTACGCAACAAATAGATCGCCAGTGGCAATCCGAATCCGGTATGGGCCAGCCAGATACCTAGATATGACTTAGCGGATAAACCAAAATAATTTCCAATTCCGGTATAAAGACGTAAAATCGGAATTAGAGCCATTTGTAATGGAACGACAAGTAATCCAACGATCACAACAAATAAAAAATTTCGACCGGGGAAACGCATCCAGGAAAAAGCATAAGCGGCAAACGCGGCAATCATAATCGGAATGATCGTAGCCGGAATCGTTACCGTAAAAGTATTGATAAATGATTGTCCAATACCCTGTGAGGTCAGCACTTCTTTATAATTATCCAAAGTAAATTCCGGCGGAACCTCAGATACAAAGAAAAATCGTCTCCCACGCTTTCTCTTATATGGATTCGGAGATTCCCAACGATAACTACCATCGCTATTAAGTGTAAATGTGGCCCCGTTTTTCAAAGCAATGGTTTCACCTACTTTAAATTCATCTGGTTTCCTCATATTACTTCCAAAGGCCAGCACTTTGCTCGATTCACCTTCAGCGAAAAATGACCCGGTAATTAGATATTTTCCGTCTTGTTCCACTTGATCATCAGAACCCCCTATGCGACCGAACTGAGACTTCTCTGAACTACTAAATGATGACCACCAACCGGAAAGAGTAAGCTGGTCCTTGTCTCGAAATGAACTGACCAAAAGACCGAGTGTGGGGGCTGTCCAGGCAACTACCAGGAAGAGAAGCATTAAATGAGTAAAAAGTCTTCCTGATAATATTTTTAATACGGGTGAGCTTTTTTTCATTTTAAACTTTCCTCCTCTTTAAAGCGCTTAATGTTCCATATCATGATCGGAATCACGGCAAACATGATCACAACGGCAATGGCACTTCCTCGCCCAAAATCACCACCACCTCGGAACATCCAATCAAACATCATATTGGCTAATACTTCCGTATCCCATTGACCATTGGTCATCGCTAAAACAATATCAAAGACTTTCAGAACGATGATGGTAATAGTGGTCCAAACAACGAGGATGGTTGTGACAATTTGAGGAATCATAATGCGTAAAAAAATCTGAATTTCGTTCGCGCCATCCATTCTGGCGGCTTCCAAAGTATCTTCGGGAACCCCTCTTAGCGCGGCGCTGAATATCACCATGGCGAATCCGGTTTGAACCCAAATCAGGATCACCATGAGAAATATGTTATTCCAAAAAGGAATCGTTATCCATGCCTTGGGTTCACCTCCCAACGCGACAACCATTGAGTTAAGTATTCCAATTTGGATGCCATCAGGTCCTCCAAAATCATAAACGAATTTCCAGATAACGCTGGCACCTACAAATGAAATCGCCATGGGCATAAAAATCAACGATTTTGCGATATTGCCCCACCAAACACGATCAGCCAGAGTCGCCACCAATAATCCCATAACGCAACTCATGGTTGGTACGATTATAAGCCATAAAAGGTTATTCCCGACCGATAGGATAAACTCAGGATCATTGACGAGCCAAACATAATTGCTAAATCCCACAAAGCTCACGCTGCCTCTGTCCATGAGACTGAGCTTCAACGTTTCGTATACGGGATATACAAGGTATAAGCTTAATATTAAAAGTGATGGTCCTGCGAATAACCATGGTCGGATGGCTGAGCGCCTGCGGGCATTCATGTTCATTGTCCCGTCTGCCAAACGTCGATCAGCAAAAATCCGATCCAGAAGCCAATTGGTCCCGGCAAAATATAAAAAACAAAAACCGATACCAAAGACAACGGCGAGACAGGCATTTAAGAGTTGATCAATCAAAATGGACTCCCTGTTTCAATTGGTTGAAGATTAGCTTGTCATTCCCGCTCCGGCAGGAAGATTGTGTAATAGGAGGTGCAAAATCCTATCGAAACGAGAATGACAGAGAGCTTACTTAATAGCGTTCCAACTATTTTGGATGGCATCCGTTACTTCTTTTTCCGAAGAGCCACCCACATAATCGACCATGCCTTTCCAGAAGGCACCGGCACCGATAGCTCCCGGCATTAAATCGGATCCATCAAAACGGAATGTGGTCGCGCTCAATAGAATCTGCCCCTGCTTTCGCATGGTATCATTTGCGTAGGCAGCAAGGTTGACTCCCTTATGTGGTGACAACAACCCTGTTTGCGCCATCCAGATTTCATTGGCAAGTGCGGTTTGCAGAAATTGCAACAGAGCTCGTGTCCCTTTGCTATCTTTTGTGATTGCCCAAACCGTACCGGCACCTAACACAGGGTTTCCTAGGTTTTTAGACGCATAGGGAGGAAAGTAGAAGAAGTCCGCATCCGAACCCAACTGTGTTCCTTTTGGAAAAAAAGCCGGAATAAAGCTGGCTTGGCGATGCATATAGCATTTTGGGGGTATGCTGAATAATCCTTTGGGACTATCTCGGAAATCGGTTGATCCAACTGAAGATACACCACCCGAAACATATTTTCCATTTTTAGCGAAAGAACCGAATACCTTAATGGCATTGATCACTTTCGGATCATTAAAAGGCATATCATTGGTCACCCATGCGTCATATACCTCAGGTGGTTGGGTTCTTAACATCAGATCTTCTACCCAATCCGTGGCTGGCCACCCTGTGGCATCACCGGAACCTAGCCCGATACACCAGGGCGTCCCACCATCCGCAACAATTTGATCACTTAACTTAAATAGCTCTTCCATTGTATTGGGAATCTCATAACCAGCCTCCTCAAAATTATCCGGGATATACCAGACCAAGCTTTTTAAATCCACCTTGAAAAAAAAGCCGTAGAACTCCTTCTTTCCCATTTTGTTTTTGTAAGTTCCCAGATCTACCCAGGATTGGCCTGCGGCGTAATTCTCTTTTACCCAAGCTCTTACCTCATCACCCAGCGGAACCAGCCCACCTTTGGAAGCCATGTCCGCGGCCAAACCTGGTTGAGGGAAAACCGCTATATTGGGAGGGCTTCCCGCTCCAACATCAATGACGATTTGCTGCTCAAAACTATCGGAACCGGCATAAACCAGATCCGCGCCTGTCGCGACTCTGAAGTAATCCAACATGTTATTCGCCAGAGCTTTGTCCGGACCTAACCAGGGACCAAAAACAACAATCTTTTCTCCTTTGAGATCCATGGATTGGAACGCTTTTAAATCATCCCAATGAAATCGTTGATCCTTACCAATGGGAAACTTTAAATTTTGAGCACTTAGATTACCAACTATGAGTAGCGTAAAAAGTAAAAAGCATACAGATAATAAGAAACGTTTCATTTGTTTTCTCCTCTTTCGGATATTAAAAAATTCACGCGGCGATAAAAAACTATTCGGCAATCGGAACCCCCCTCTTGCCCCCGGAATACCAATGTTTACACTTATTAATAATGAACATATGCTTTGTTCAATATTTCAATGTTACTAATGTGATTTGGTACCCATTTATTTTTGTTCGTGTCAAGAAAAACTTTAACCAGCGTTTCAAAGTTCAGAGTATATATAAATATGATTATGTACAATTCGCAAGCTCATTTCTTTGATCACCCCCTGTCATTCC
>CAZJUM010000149.1:0-6323 GCA_964549175.1 uncultured Pseudomonadota bacterium
CTTAAGGTAAAATCATACAGACTCCATAGCTCTTCGAGACTATGGAGCCACCAGCGAGAAATTAGCTGAACAGTTACGAAAAAACAAAAGCGATGACAATCAAAAAAGTATTAAATCTCCTAATTAAATTTGCTATTACACTCGGTATCTTTTACTACCTCCTAAAAAGTGGCAAATTGAATTTTGATCGTCTTATTCTGTTTTGGGAACACCCAATTACTCTATTTAAAATTTTGTTTATTCTGGTAGTAATCATCGTACCAATTGCCACGTTTCGTTGGTGGCTGTTATTGCGCGCGCAAAATATAGAATTGCCCATTGGCAGATCATTTCTCCTGACATGGATTGGAAATTTTTTCAACACGACACTCCCCGGTAGCGTCAGCGGCGATGTTGTGAAGGGGTTTTATGTCATCAAAGCCAATCAGAGTAGTGAAAAAACCAAAGCATTCATGACGCTTCTAATTGATCGATTCACCGGATTATTCGGACTTATTGTTATGGCATTTATTGCTTTATTAATCAATTGGCCCCTGCTGATAAGTCAACCTCGATTACATCCGTTAGCCTATGCTGTGTCCGTGCTTTTTCTGGGCATTGTAATATTTTATGGCATTGTTTTCTTCCCTTTCAAAGAAGGAAAAGATCCCTTTATTAAAGTATTGACGATACTTCCCAAAAACAAATTCTCTCTCAAGATTTACACTACTTTTAAGTCCTATCAAAATCATAAAAAAACCTTATTGAACACCTTACTGCTGTCTATTGTAATTCACACTTCGGTTGCGTTCGTATTTGTGCTGATTACCGGAATGATGGGGATCAACAACATGGAAGTGGCCACACAGATGTTTATTATGCCTATCGGATTGATTACGGTCGCTATTCCCATTGCTCCGGGAGGCGTCGGTGTTGGTCATGTAGCGTTTGACAGCCTTTACGCGATTGTCGGTATTATGGGAGGCGCGGATGTTTTCAACCTTTATATCATTTTACAACTTGCGGTCTACTTAATGGGTGGAATCGTCTATTTTGTTTATAATGACGAATATTGAGATGGGCTGCTACCTACATCAATGTTTGATCTTTAATATGCCGAAAGCAGGTATAGAGATGAGCGGGCAAAATCAAAAAGTCGTTGTTCTCAATCAATTTGTTCCGGTGCCGTCACATCAGACCGCGAGGATGACGCCATTGGGAAGGCCGGCTTCTTTGAGAATTCACATCACATAGTACGCACTCAATACGGCAGTGCATGATGACTTTGAGATGCCTGATGTCAGCACAATTAGCAAACAGGAGTTCTGTCTGAAATGAAGCGAATAAGAGCGGTATGGACGCTTTGGGGAAAATCGAACTCCCGTCAAGCCATACTTTCCTGGGGCAAATATCTTATCACTGTGGGATTGATTGGATGGTTATTGGTATATAACTCATTGCATCTTGGTTATAAATGGCAATGGCACCGGGTCGGAAGGTACCTTTTGCAATCGACTGAATCGGGAGTTGAACTCGGATTGTTGTTGCAAGGAGTGATCATCACCCTAAAAATATCAGTAATCAGCCTGTTTTTGTCGTCATCGATTGGACTGATGACCGCTTTACTAAAGCTTTCCGGTTCTATAGTGGGGCGATTGCTTGCCAATATTTATATTGAATGCATCCGTAATACGCCATTATTGGTTCAATTGCTCTTCTTTTACTTTGTCATTGCTCCCATCATTGATATCAGTGCTTTTTGGTCAGCTGTGATTGCCTTAAGTATGTTTGAGGGGGCGTATGCATCCGAAATAATTCGCGGCGGGATTTTGGCTATTCCCAAAGGCAGATGGGAAGCGGCGCAATCCATGGGGATGTCAATTTTGGGAAGCTATCGACATGTGGTTTTGCCGCAAGCCATGCGATTAATGATGCCACCGCTCGTGGGGCAAGCAATATCATTGATCAAAGATTCGGCCTTGGTGAGTGTAATCGCGATTTATGATCTGACCATGCAGGGACAGGCGATTGTGTCAGAGACTTTTTTAACTTTTGAAATTTGGTTTGTTGTCGCGTTATTGTACTTATCGCTGACACTATCTCTATCATATCTGGCGCGTTTTTGGGAAATCCGATTAAATCGTCATAATGCGCGCTGAAATCTCTTTTATAAAATACTTCAAACACAGGAACTAAAATGTCGAAAATAGGGTTTTGGGGGATAATCATTGGGGTCATATCTTCCGTACTTTTTTCAGGGTGTATGAAAGAAAACAATACTTCACCGCCCGCGGTTAAAGAATCATTATTGGATGAAATTGTGAAACGAGGTATATTGAAGGTTGGGATGTCGACTTTTGTTCCGTGGGCTATGAAAGATAAAGAAGGAAAACTGATTGGATTTGAGATTGATATAGCCACCCAACTTGCCAAAGACTTAGGTGTGAAAGTTGAGTTTATCCCCACCAAATGGTCCGGCGTTATTCCGGCATTATTGACCGGTAAATTCGATGTGATTATCGGTGGTATGGGGATTCGACCGGATCGGAATTTAAAAGTCAATTTCTCAATTCCTTATGATCATTCAGGGATGTCAATGGTGGCGCATAAAGACAAAGCCAAGGGATTCAATTCATTGGCAGACTTTAACCGATCTCATGTTACTCTGGCTGCTCGTATTGGCACCACCGCGGCTGGTGCGGCTAAGAAATTTATACCAAAAGCAAAACTGAAATTATTTGATGATGAATCTCAAGCAATCCAAGAACTACTATCAAATAGGGTTCATGCCGTTATCGCGTCAGCCCCTATGCCTGCTTTTCAATCAATAAAGTATGCCAACAAATTATTCCTGCCGATCCAAGGCACCTTCACCAAGGAACCTATAGGGTTTGCCTTGCGAAAAGGCGATTATGATTTAATAAACTATTTTGATAACTGGATAAGGGTGAAAGACGCTGAAGGCTGGCTTGCTGAAACCAAGCATTATTGGTTTGAAACACGGGATTGGGTAAATAGGATTCAATAGTGGACCAAGTCGCCAAAAAAATGGAAAAACGTCTGACACGATTGGACTGGATTTTATTGCTTGGGCTTGCCGCCCTCGCATGCTGTGTTTTCCGGATTTTTGATTTTTCCATTGACTATCAATGGAACTGGTCGGTTATTCCTCAGTATTTTTTTCGCTTTGATCGTGTCAAAAACGAATGGATTCCCAATTTGCTTATTCAGGGATTGTATACGACCATTCGAATCAGTATCTGGTCGTCAATATTGGCCATGATAATTGGTACGGTGATGGGGATGGTCATCAGATCCAATAGTCTTTACTTGAGAATCCTGGTGAGAACCTATGTCGAACTGGTGCGAAATACACCTCCGCTGGTATTGATATTTATTTTCTATTTTTTTCTTGGCAATCAACTAATAGCACTGCTTGGTGTTGATTCGTTTATTTCAAGTCAATCCAAGCAGACCAAACATATTCTTGGCATTCTGTTTGCTGAGGAGGCTCAGTTTTCCGCGTTTTTATCGGCTCTGCTCACCATGGCTATTTATGAGGGAGCCTACATGACCGAGATTATCCGGGCGGGTTTGGCTTCGGTGCCCAAAGGTCAATGGGAAGCCGCGGATGCGATCGGGTTAGATTATTGGAAAAAATTCCGACTCGTTATCCTGCCGCAAGCTTTTCGGGTAATTCTTCCCGCTTTGACAGGGCAATTTATATCAACCATCAAAGATTCGGCTGTTGTTTCTGTTATTTCCATTCAGGAGTTAACCTTTCAAGGTATGGAGTTGATGTCAGCGACTTATTTAACTTTTGAAATATGGATTACCATTACCTTGATGTACTTTACACTGACCGGGATATGCTCACTTGGCGCCAGTCGTTTGGAAAAGCGCATGAGGAAAAACCAGTTTGAATTGAAGACTTTTGATACCAGAAATAGGAATTAAACCGGAAGCCGTAAAACCACACCCGAAGAACCGGAACGGCTGACAGGTGGCGTCAAAAGGTAACTTATTGATTCATCAAAATCTTGGCAAACCGACTGAAAAGTTCACTTTTTGCCGGTAGTGTTGAGGGGGGTAGTCTTCATCGAAAATTCCGGTACGAATAAGAGCACTCCTTTGCCAAGTACAGGAATGATTTACAACTGATTCCGTTCAACCTTTAGAATGTGGCCCATTTTGAGTTGTTTACACTTGAGATAGTTATGATTGTGTTCGTTGGGTTGTGTCTCAACGGGAATTTGCTCAACAATGGTTAAACCATATCCTTGTAGGCCAACCATTTTCTTTGGATTATTGGTCAACAATCTCATTTGCCTCACACCCAGATCGACCAGCATTTGAGCCCCAACACCATAGTCCCGCAGATCGTCTTTAAATCCAAGTTTTTCATTGGCTTCAACGGTATCATATCCTTGACGTTGTAATTCATAGGCCTTTAATTTGTTGATCAAGCCAATGCCTCTTCCTTCTTGTCTGAGATACAGAATGACGCCATTCCCTGCTTGCTCCATAAACGACATGGCTTGGTGAAGTTGATCTCCGCAATCACAACGGTGTGAGCCAAAGATATCGCCGGTCATGCATTCGGAATGCACACGAACCGGCACAGGTTCATCCGGATTCACTTCCCCTTTGACCAAAGCGATATGGGTTAGCTTATCGAATTTGCTTTCATAGGCAATCATGCGGAAATCTCCACCATATTTCGTGGGGATTACGGTTTCCGCAACTCGATTGACAAAGAGCTCATTCTTAATTCGATATTCCACCAGATCCGCCACGGTACAAATGCCAATACCGTGCTCTTCACTAAATATCTTTAAAGACGGCATTCTGGCCATGGTACCGTCGTCATCCATAATCTCACAAATCACACCGCTGGGTTTCAAACCGGCCAATCTGGCTAGATCAACAGATCCCTCAGTTTGACCGATTCTAACCATCACACCACCATCTCTGGCTCTTATGGGGAAAATATGACCCGGACGCGCTAAATCACTTGGTTTGGCTTCATCGGCAATGGCTGTCTGAATCGTTGTGGCTCGATCCGCCGCGGAAATTCCCGTTGTCACACCTTCTTTGGCTTCAATGGATACAGTGAAGCCGGTTTTAAATTGTGAGGTATTATCGGATACCATCATCGGAAGATCCAACGAGTCTGCTTTTCCACCGGTCAAAGTCAGACAGATCAAACCGCGACCATACTTAGCCATAAAATTTATGGCTTCCGGTGTCACAGCCTCGGAGGCCATGGTTAAATCACCTTCATTTTCTCGATCCTCATCATCCACCAAAATTACCATTTCCCCCGCTTTGATATCCTGAATTGCTTGTTCAATACTGATTTTACCCATGATTTTACTCCTGATAACTCATTACTGGTTGAATCGGGTAGGTTCCGCATTCACCCCTAAAATAAAAGATCACAAAAAATGGATTTTTGCTTTATCCTGAAAAAATATGCGCTTTGATCAGCTGAGAGATTGTAATTCCCTCAATCAATCACTTAAGTGGTGCGACCTTAGTTAAGGACATTCATGAGCAGAAGATTGTCCAAACAATTGTGTCAGAAAAGAGGAAATAATCGAGTTATTAATGCTTGATAACGGTTTAAAAGGGTTTCACAGGTCATTCTTTATCCTTTGCGAAATTGAATAAGAAAATGACACAGGGCGAGAAATTGACGCTCGAATCGAGCAAGAGGGATGTTGAAAGGAGTTTCCGGTAGTCGGCCTGCGGTTTGCCAGTTGAGGCTTGCGGCTCTTCAGTCGTATCCTCCGAAGGAGGAATGTGACAGCTTGTGCAGCCGAGTTAGCGAGATAGCGCTAATTCCGATGTTACTCTAATCACTCAATCTTCTTTCATCCGGACTATAACCGTCGGCTTTGGAGTCTCACCAAATCTGCTGACCTTAATCGCAATGATTAAGCGCTCGTGGGCTTCCTTGACTGGCAAGGTTACCACCGGTGGGGAATTTCACCCCGCCCTGAAGACATTAATTTCGCAATTTGAATAAGCAAACTAAAGGAACTTTTTAAAGAAATCAATCCCTAATTCTTAAAAATCATTAATTTTTTGTCTCTGTGGCAAAATTTATGGGTTCATTCCGCTTCGGGAAGGCCCCCATGGCATAAAACAACGCTATTTTAAAGAGATCACAACTTCGAAATCCCAAATCCGCAGTATTCAATTCTCCCATTCCGATTATTGCGATGACAGCCAACGCGCTATCACCGGAACGGATGATTATATTTCGAGCCTTTTATAAAAGAAATCTGTATCTATTCAGAACTTATTAAAAAAGTGCAAAAAAGTTCATTTTTTACTTG
>CAZJUM010000150.1:0-6256 GCA_964549175.1 uncultured Pseudomonadota bacterium
AACAAAGGGGTACGCCACTTCACTCTCAAACACAAGAATCAACTATAACTCTATTTTTATTTTTCAGTGCCGGTCAGGGGGTTCGCGAAAAACAAAAATCCCTATAAAGGCTTTTTATCGTCCGTTACAGTACCAAATCTCTGTAGACTGTCTCATGTAGGCGGATTAACAAAAATCCGTCAAAAACCTTGTCAAGTAAAAAATGAACTTTTTTGCACTTTTTAAAATGAGTTCTTAATAGATACATTTAAAATACTCTTTATCACGAAACCCATATACTCTCTTTGTCAGGGTTTTGATCTTATTGCTGGTACCTTCAAAATCCCTGTTAAAATTGGATAATCATAGTGAGTACTGAAACCGGGCCCGGTAAAATATTTGAAAGGAACTTATCTCATATTTCAAGTTTGTTGCATTCAATTAAAACCGTTGCTCCCTTGGTGTTCCAAATACCCGTTCGTGAGTTTGGTTCCGGGCTGAAGGACATAACATTGATGATGCTTTGCCATCTCGGTTAACAGCATATCCCAATAAAATATTGCCCGGGTAGAGTGCATTTTTTCCCAATTTTGAATAACTCAGCTTTCCCAGCAAAATGTTTCTGGGAAACTCTGTATAGTTCATTGAAATTATTAAATATAGTTTGAAGGGGCTCCTTCAATAATGTATTTTGGATATATCAAAATATTCAAAACCCCCAGAAAAGAAGACCCCCACAGATCATGATGATATCAGAGCCAAAGAAACATTGTCAGGCTTTACTTTGTTGATTGATCGAGTCTAAACATTAACTGGGAAAGTTGAGCTTTTTAATTGATGTATACTGAAGTGTATGGATGAAGCTAGCATTGGCGTGGTGAATCGTTTGAATAGATTTGATCTGATTCGCCGTTTGAAATAAAAAAGAGCAATAAAACCAAATACCCTAGATCATGCGATTGATTTCAAATAGAGGCAGCATGATCGCTAAAATAATAAATCCCACCACCGACGCCATCCATAAAATAGTCAATGGTTCCAGGAGCGCAACGGCTTTTTCTATGGTCTGGCGGACCTCTTTTTCCAATATATCCGATATTTTTTCTAACATTGATTCTAACTGACTTGCTTCTTCACCAATTCGTATCATTTGAGTTACCGATGGAGGAAATAACTCAGTCTTTCTTAGTGCTTGAGAAAGATCCATCCCTTTTTTTGTAATATCAGTGATAAGGGTATCAAAAATATCCTCGAATACACGATTCCCCATGACATTGCGAACGATTGACAATGATTGCTTAAGTTCGACACCACTGGAAAGGAGAGTTCCCAGGGTTTGTGTAAAACGAAAAATTACGATTTTCTTGATGACGCGACCCAATACAGGCATTTTCAAATACAAACGGTCTTTGATACGAGTTCCAATATCGGTTGCGAGTAGTTTTTTGAAAAGAACAATACAAGCAATAATAAGCACAATCAGTGGAATCCACTGTGCCATGATAAAATCGCTGACTGCGATTACAAGCCTTGTTGGCAATGGGAGTGCGACATTGAATTGACTAAAAATAGGCGCGATTTTGGGTAAAAGAAAGGTGACCATAAAAATAATGATGCCGAGCGCAACGATAAAGAGCACCAAAGGATAAATCAGAGCCCCTTTGATTTTAGACGCTAAATCCTCATTGGACTCCCGCGAAGTCGCCAGTCTCTCCAAAACTCCTGAAAGTGTGCCTCCGGCTTCTCCCGCTTTTACCAAAGCCACATACATACCGGAAAAGATATCAGGTTGTGCCTGCAGAGCCTGAGCCAGAGAGCTTCCTTCCATAATTTGAGACTTCATCGCCGAAAGCACATGTTGAAACTTGGGGTGCTCACATTCCTGGATGAGGATTTTCATAGCACTATTATAGGGAACGCCGGTTGAGGTTAAAACCGAGAATTGGCGTGTGAATGCGGTAATGATTGGGGAAGGGACGGCTTTTTCCCGGAATTGTTTTTTTTTCTGACTTGCTGCATCCAGTTGTTTTTTCGTACTGTGAATGGAGACAATAAACAGATCTTGGGCTTGCAATTGGGAGATGGCCTGTTTGATATTGGCAGCGTCAATTTTTCCTTTAAGTTTTCTTCCAGACTTGTTAACTGCCCGATAGTCAAAAAATGCCATTTCCCTCCATTCGCGATTGGTTGCCTAGTGATTTGTTATTTTTCAACCAGTGAGAAGAGAACTTGCCCCAATTTAATTTTAGCTCGGTCTTTTTCCTGAATAAATACCCAGGCTTCATTTTCCATGATTTTGAATACTTCAACTTGAGCAATGATTTTTTGAGAGTAAGAAATACTTTTTCTGACAATTCCAGTGGTAATAGTATATTCAACGGTCCTCTCCCTGATATTAAATTGTCGACCTAAGTTGTTGCCCAAACTGCGTCCGGCAGATATCTTGGCCACTTGATGGTTGCCTCTGGTTTCTAAAATAAAGGCTTTGATAGGAAAGTGTTTTTGAATGAGCTCCTTAAGTCTTTTGGCGCTTTTTTGAGGAGATGAGGCGTCATATTCAATGTCTTTTTTGAACATCATTTTCCCATCATCGGTGGTAAAAGTAGCAAAGTTAATATTAGCCACGAAGCGATCAATACCTTTTTCCATTTTGGCTTCTTTGATGGTTAATTGCAGTTGGCCAGCAAATTTTGCGTTGAGTTTTTCCCCTAGCCGAATTGCCTCTGAAACATTATCGGGTTGAAACGCGTGAAATTCTTTTTCCTTAAAGCTGTTATCTAGTTCGTGTTGGGGTACGCTTTTGATGTTGCTGTAGTTATGAATGCCTGAGCGGATAAAATCGGTCAGCCGATCCAAACGGCTTTGGCTAACGGTTTCATTCTTGGACGCGACCAACACAATAATTTGTTTCAGAATCGGCACTAGTTCTTCCTTGGATGGAGGAAACGCGCTGGTTACTTGGTCTTCTGGCATTATCTGCAGCGCGTAGGGGTCAATCTTTTTCTCGGCGCACGATGAGGTGAATAGTACCAGCATCAGAATGGTAATATTGAATTTTAACAGGGAGCGCATTAATTTATTTTTTAATATAAACGTTTGATCATAACTGAACCCACGGTGGCTCCATAATGGCGTAGCCTTGTGGAGTTTTAATGTAAAATCATACAGACTCCATAGCTCTTCGAGACTATGGAGCCACCAGAGAGGAATTAGCTAAACAGTTACATTTCTTTTTAATATAAACGTTTGATTATAACTGAACCTCATCCTTTGATAGTTGAAAATCTTTTCGGAATTTAAACTTCATCGTCCGAGGTTTTGATTTAATTGATATTGAAAAGAGACACTCGGAACTATCGAAGCAAAGGTACATAAATAATCAATTTATGTAGTAAATAAGGGTGATTGTCCAGACTTAATTTATTGGATCAATCGCCCCAAAAGAGATTTGATGCGGGGGGCGAGATGGGGTCAAGGCAACAACATGAACGCACAGCCCATAATAATTGTTGGTACTAGTGCCGCAACGGCTAACCACAATGGTGAAACGCCGTTTCTGAAATATTTTTGTAAAATAGACTGTCCCGCCGGGTTCGGAGCGTTGGCAATTACTGTCAAACCGCCACCGGTTACGGAACCCGCCACTACCGCGTACTTCATACTTTCGCTAAGATTGGGCACCAAGGTACTTAAATAAGTAATGGCTGCGTTATCATTGAACGCTGTTAAAATAGTAGCTCCGAGCATCAGCGGAACCTCGCTTAAGCTGCCTAAAATTGGTGCAATCCACCAGCTTTGCAGTCCGCCGTGAATAACCAGTCCTGCTAAGAAAAATCCTACCAGCAAAGCGGGTTTTAAATCGATGCGATTTTGATGATGTGCGGTTGCCTGGGAAAATCCGAGAAAACATAAGAAACCAGCGATAAAAAGGGATGGGTAGTGCGCTGTTGCCACGGTCCAAATCATAAATAAAACATGCATTGCTATAATCGGAGCCGGAACAGGATCATCTCGTAAATCCCAATCAATGAGTCGTCCCGCTTTGACGGTCTTTACTTCCGGCTGTAAGTTTCTAAACTCTTTTCTGAACACGACAAAATAAGCGATATTGCTTAACAGAATACCTAATAATGCCTTCCATCCGAAACTGGTGATCATAAAGCCCATGGTCCAATCCCATTTTCCCGCAACCATTAAAACCGGCGGCGCCGCAAAGTGGGACAGTGTGCCACCGACTGATATATTAACAAATAACAACCCGATACTGGTATAAGCAAATTTGGGACTAGGCTTTCTTTTATAAAAGTGCTTGGCCAAGATTAAGGCAGAAATTGTCATCGCTGCTGGTTCTGTGATAAATGAGCCCAAAAGAGGACCAATAGTTAAAATAGAGAACCACCATGCAGCCGCGGTTCCTTTGCCGATGTCAGCAAATAATTTAAGGGTGCGTTCCGCTAGTTGCATAACCGGTCTGGTTGCGGCCAGTGTCATGATGATAACGACAAACATAGGCTCCGTGAAATTAACACTTTCCATATAAGAAACCGACGCGCCAACACCATGATGAAAAGCGATTATGCCCAATAAAGGGAATATCCAAAGACCAAAAACAACTTCCACTTCTCCTAGAAAATGAAACAAAACAGCCAAAAAACTGACTTGTGGGACAACATCGCCTGTATATTTATCCTGTGAATTCTGGGATGCTAATTTTTCGTGGTGCTTCTTGGCCAATACATGACCGATGGACCTGAATTTGCCGGCCAGGAATGTGTGAATAATGGCACATAAAAACAATAAACTGGAGATCAGGTTCAATGGTTCTTGGTGGATGCGATGGGCCAAAATCTCACCAATATTAGTCAAGTGAGTATCATGGTAGGAACTCAATGGCAGCGGAAAACGCAATTCGCCTCCGGCTCCTTCTAACGCATAAAGTGCTGGGGGGATGACACATATGGTGATAAAAAACATGAGTAAAGGAATGGCCCTTTTCATAACTTCTCCCTGAAATCTAATCATCATCCTTAATTTGGTTGTCTCTGTATCAAATTGCGCCGGCTGGAAGGGTCAGAGCTAGGGCAAGTATCATTCAATTCGTTAGCTCGCATACTCCTGCTGAATTCCAACACGCAATATAGTTAGCCCTACAATGATATTCTTTATGTAAGTGTTTGGAATAATTACAGCCCAAGATAAAGAAAAATTCGCAATAATATTAGTCCTATAACCGCTTAAGTGTGTTGTTGGGTTAGGAAACTCAGAGCTGAAAATGAATAATTGGCAAAAACCGAGGGCGGGAATTGAGTTTCTTTTCTAAGTATCTGTTTTTTCATCATAATTATAAAACTGACAAAGTACTCTATTAAAAAAAATAAAAGCGGTAAACAGGAATTCGCTTACTAATCTATCTTTTGTCACTCAAGCGAACATTTGCTTATGGTTTCTATTGAGATAGTCACCAATAATTATAATCCTAACTAATAGGTGGTAGTATCTAACCAGATAAATCGTGTATTTTTGGGGCAGGAAATTAATTTTTGAGCATATTCCACTATCTCTGCATTTAGTGCTAAATAACAGACGAGGCTTGCAACCGGGGTGTCAATGAACTCAATTTAATGAGTGATCAGAGCAAGGCCAACTCCATTGCCAATTAATGGATTTTATTTTCTCGCGCCGCAAGTGGGTAATATCTACTCTTCAGAGTGATTTTGGTTCTGGCCTGTCCGTGTTAGATGATTTATGGTTAATCCGGTTGCTTTATTCAGTCCTTTTAACTATGCTTGCCAATCACAAGTACACAACATAACTACACAAAAAATATGGAAAAATGGATTCCGCAAATTGGATATTCGGATTGGCTTGCGGAATAAAAAAATTGGAAGAGTTTAAAACCACACACTTGAAAAGGGAGCTTACAGAATCTGTGGAATGGTTTCTCTATTTGTAAGAGGAATCTGACACTTTCGAGTGTGGCTGGGGAAACAGCCCAGGTAGTTTTTTCAAAGTGTACCTATAATAACCTGAGTTCGATATAACTACACCGCTATTGGCAGTGGCCCTAATGCATCGGGCTCTAATTTTAAAGACGGCTTTTTCTCCTGATAAGAGTAGGCTGCTAAAACTCCGACCAAATTAACCAGAAAATTTTTTACACTACGATGGCGGGAATGCTCAATTTGAGAACTATTCTTCAATTGATCATTAATGGTTTCAATCAGAGAGCGCTTTCTTAGCAAGATTTTTTCAGACGCTGTCAGCAAATGGTTTTCAT
>CAZJUM010000151.1:0-6218 GCA_964549175.1 uncultured Pseudomonadota bacterium
CATAGCTCTTCGAGACTATGGAGCCACCAGAGAGAAATTAGCTGAACAATTACAAAATATTTATGGTTATCCGCGCGTCACAGATCAATGGATGGCCGATTGATCTGAATCCGTTTGGGATGTGGTTGGGCTTCGCAAACCGTATTCCGAGTAATGCGGGCTTAACTTTTAAGTCCTCAATCTAAAACCAGTTATAGTCCCTCGTCATGATTCCCTGATGATGACAAATTGTAGTAAAGCCAAACCATGATAGCCATAACGGCCAGTCCGACACCTATCTCGACAATCAGAATTCCGTGTGATCGTGCCATGGTCTTGGTAACACCAAGCACCGATGAAAGCGCGCCATAATCTAAAAAAGACAACCCCGGCAACAAACACAAAAGCCCGGTACCCGCGTAAAGTAAAACACCGACCACTGCCGTCAATGAACTTGCGCGCTCGCTAAAGTTTTGGGTGGTCGTTCGTAAATTGTGTGAGATGGCAAATAAAATAACGGTGGCACCTAAAATAACGCCTCCCTGGAAACCGCCACCCGGGCTATGATGGCCGTGGGCGATGACATACAACGCAAAGAGTTGAATTAATGGCAAAACCACACGACAGGTGGTTTTGATGATGACGTCGTATGGGGTCCAATGG
The DNA here is from genome assembly GCA_964549175.1 of uncultured Pseudomonadota bacterium. Classification (GTDB taxonomy): domain Bacteria; phylum SAR324; class SAR324; order XYD2-FULL-50-16; family XYD2-FULL-50-16; genus CAZJUM01. Next base: position 643 of record CAZJUM010000151.1, read on the forward strand.
GAGTCTATCAATTCAAAGTTGGAAAGCTTTTTGGGTTTTGGGGGACCCTTTCGGATTTTAAATATAATCCCGGTCGACTTGTGTCGGTAGAGTTGCTTCCTTTTCGTTTTTTCGGAAAATCGTCTGAGCAGAAAAAAGCACGCCAGGCCGGCTGAGAATATCACCGTGGTCTCGAACATGGTATCATATCCCCGATAGTCGGCAAGAACCGCTGTAACAACATTCGGTACTTCAGTTTGGGCGATGCTGTTTTTTAAATAGTATGGTGACAGGTATTGACTGGCCGGTGACTGAGGATCACCAAAATCAGGAAAATAGATCGTGCCATAAATGAAAATAATACCGCTGATAATGACGGTCAATAGTCCAATTTTTTTCAATCGTTGCTCCGTCTGGTGGTTCGAAAAATGGCGGCGATGAATAATACGGTGCTAACACCCGCTCCGACTGAGGCTTCTGTAAATGAAACATCAACGGCCCCCATAATAGCCCACAAAAAACACATCAGGAAACTATAAGCCCCAAATAAAATCGCGGAGCTAAGCAGGTCTTTGATCGTAATTGCCGCTATGCCGCTGATAATAATTAGCGTCAATACAATGACGTCCAGTTGCCAGATCATAGGTCTTGCTCCCCTGTTTCGATTCGTTGGCCTTGTGCCTCATGTTGTTCGGTATCTTTTGTCCAGGGACGAAGTCCGGCGATAAAACCCGCGTCGATAATAGCGTGAGTGGCTGTTGGGCTGGTAAGGAATACAAAAAAGATAATGAGAATGATTTTTAACCCGGTTAGTGTGGAGCTCAGTGTAAAATCCCGCATGGTATAAAGCGCCATCCCGGCCATCATCAGCAACAGTCCGGCCGAATCGAGTTTTCCCGCCGGGTGGAGGCGAGAATAAAAATCTGGAAAGCGCAGGATGCCAATGGTACCACTGAAAAAGAAAAAAAAGCCGCCGCTGATACAAATAATTACTATGATATTGAGCATTTGAGTGTCCTATGGTAATGATCGTTTCCGTTGTGTTGCTATGGGAGTTGGGTTTCGTCGTACAATCCTTTGCGCTTCTGAAAATATTTTGATGCTGCCAGCACGGCAATAAAATTCAACATGGCATAAGCCAGAGCAATGTCAACAAACATCTCGACCCGGTGGTAACACAATCCGACCAGAACTAATAAAGCTGAGGTTTTGCTGCCAATGGCATTAACACCGATTAAACGATCCAAAACAGTCGGACCAAATACCGCACGATAAAGCGCCAGAGACATAACGCCGCATAGGGCGATGCCTATATAAAGAAAGAAGGAATCCATCATTCGTCAAATATGTTAGCTATACGTTGCTCCATATCACCCGGGAGTGTTTCACCCGAATGCTTGTCAATTACGTGTACTTCAAAATCACCGAAATCCGTGGCATACACAGTAATCGTTCCCGGGGTTAAGGTAATTGAATTGGCAAAGGCGGTGAGCGCCAGATGGCTTGTTAAACGACTTTTAAATTTAATGATGCGAGGATCAATCAGTTCCATCATACGTGGATGATAGACCAAAATCATCACATGGATATTGGCCAAAAACACTTGGAACAGGAGCCAGGGAATATAGAGCAGAAAACGCGGCGATACGGTTAAAAGTTGATTCAGATCGAGGTTTCCAAAAATCATTTGCCCGGAATAAAAGGAGACAATCACGCAGGATATGATCCCGAGGCTTATATGGAAGGTATCAAATCTTCCTGATAACAGCAGCCAGGTGATAAAAGTCAATATAAATGTAAGGAAAAACGGCACACCAAAAAGCGATGGCTTTCGTGTTTTCTTACGGGTTTTCTTCTTTTTTTTCGACAAAGTGTCCTCTCCGCTTAAGCCATTGATTGATGTTGACATCATGTTTCCGTCAAACCAATCAGAATTAAAACAGATAGTAGAACCAGTGATAAACAGGCTCCCGACCCTATGGGAATCCGGTGAACAATGATTTTGTTTTTCCGTGACGGAGATTTGGTCAATAAATCAATCCATTGATACGGATAATGTCCCCATTCACTTAAGATTGTGATCCACTCACTAAGCAATTGATCCGTTCGGATTCGAATCTGTTCCAATCCTGTTTCACAAAACCGCCGGATGAATCGCCCGGACCTGCGGTAAAACCAATCGGTATCAACATTGATCGCGGGTTCACCATCCAATTTCCTGATATAAATAATAAAAGCCGCCAGAGTTGCCAGTAACAATTGTACCATGGCTACGACATAAGCGACTTTATAGGGGTGAAAATCAACAGGGTAAGGCAATATACGATATAAAACAGCGGGATAAATCCCGGTCAGAATACAGAGAAAGGCACCCAGGCCCATGGCGATAAGCATATTAAGCGGTGGTTCCGTCGCGTTGGGAATTATGTCTTCATCACTTTGACGGGTGCCAAACCAAACTCCCCATGGCAGTTTTAACCCCGTACACATAAATGTCCCAATGGAAGCCAGGTGCAACAATAGTTCGATCGACGGTCGGTGATCGGCTCCGGCCGCGGCTACGATCATTGTTTTGCTTACATAACCGTTAAATAGCGGCACCGCGGATATTGAGAATGCCCCGATCATATATAATGTTAAGGTAATGGGCATCAGTCGGAATAAGTCGTGTCCCTGTAATTCGGTCATTTTGTTGCGCCCGGTGACATGAATAACAGCTCCGGCTCCCATAAACAAAACCGCTTTATATAAAACATGACAAAACGCGTGGGCACCGGCACCATTAATGGCCATTTCCGTCCCCAGTCCAACCCCGCAAACCATATAACCGACCTGGCTGATGATATGGTAGGCCAGCAGGCGGCGAATATCATTTTCGATTACGGCGTACACCACACCGTATAATGCCATAATGGCACCTAACCATATCAATAACTCAAGGCCGGGAAAAGAACGGGCCAACACATAAACCGCGCTCTTGGTTGTAAATGCCGTCATAAAGATGCTTCCCGTAATTGTCCCTTCAGGATAGGCATCGGCTAACCACGCATGGAACGGGGGAACCGCCGCGTTGATCAGGAAACCGACCAATATCAACTTGGCACCAATGGTTTGAAAGTCAAATTTAACGAACAACAATGATCCGCTGGCGTTGACATGAAGAATAATACCTGCCAATAAGATACAGCCACCGGTCATATGAACCAGAATATAGCGAAATCCCGCTTCCGAAGATGCTTTGGTATTCCTGAACCAGATCAGGAAAACAGATGAGATGGCCATGATTTCCCAAAACACAAACAGGGATAATAAATCACCCGCCAGAACCACCCCCAGAGTGCTGCCGACATAGAGGTAGGCGGCTGTGTGCTGCCCCATTTGTTTAATATGAATGGCATAAACCATGCTGATAAACGAGGCAATCACAAAGATATAGGCAAACACCATACTGAGTGCGTCCACGCGACCCAATATCAGTTCGTGTCCCAGAAATTCAAATTGCCAGTAAATGCCGTGCGGAATGCTCAGAAGATTACCAAACGCCGCCACCGGAATAAGCAAGGCGAATAGTTGCTGTGCTCTCCTGATTCGAATAACGGGAATCAACAACGCCCCGATAATGTATATCAGAGCCGGAGGGATTGGACTAATCATAGTACCTCTCGCTTTTCATGAGCCAAGCGTGACCAATCCATTTTGAGAAAAGGATGATAACAACGCATCCGAGAAAACCGAAAATGGTATCAAAAATAGGGATTTTTTGCCACCAGAAGTGAGGATGAGGATTTGGAAAGGCAAATCCAAGCAGGCAACTTACAACAATAGCGACCAACAGACAAATCCGGATCTTTTTCATCATAGGCTCCCCCCCTAAGTTCACTCAATCGCGTGGTGCTGAAATACAGGATCAATGTGTGAGCGTCTAAGTCTCTCATCTCTTTCCTTGCTTGGAAATATCTGTGCGAAGACTCAAAATTGGGAAGATTATAAACAAAGGTCACCCATAAAATCAAAGTCTTTTTAAAAAATCCACTTTTGAATTTGGGGCAAAACAGGTGAGTCAGCGTATGAACGACGGATTATTGATCAGACGAAGCGAGCTTGGGTAATGAGGACCTTATTCAAATGAGTGGCCCTGGCCCCGGTCGCTTTTTATGCCATGTGACCAAGTTAGTTGGGGGAACTTATTCTTTATAAAGATATATGGAGCAGTCGGTGTAATGGAGCAGGTAATCCGTATTGCCTCCGATAAAAGCATGATTGACATCTATTTGGGAATGAGTTGATAGTACAAGCAGATTGGCGTTCAATTTGTTTTGCGCTTCTAATATTTTAACATTGACTTCACCAAACTTAATGGTAAATTCGTATTCGGACTTCACTTTTATGGTATTCAAAAAGCTTTCGAGTTTTTGTCGTTCTTCTAGGGAAACATTTTTAATACGATCTTTTCCCCTTCTTTCATGTCGGTTCCCGACTTTATCCTCGACCCAAACATATTGCCCACTAAACCGAGCGTTGTCCGGGAGCGGGGCAACGTGCAGAAAATGAAGCCGGGAATTGGTTCGGCCTGCCCATTTATCGGCAATGGTAATGACTTTTTGATTGATTTCCGAATAATCTACAGGCACCAAAATACGGTTGTTTTCCTGTCGCATGGTCGACTTATAAATAAAAATCGGGCAATTGGAGTGATGGATAGAATAATCGGTTTTACTATCTAAAAAGAGACGGGCGATCAAGGTATCACTCAGAGCCGCGAAAATAATAAGATCCGGTTTGTAACTGTTTTCTTCATCAATAATTTGAGAACTGACTAGCCCACGACGTACGGAAATGCTATATTTTGATTTGAGATCAAGGCTTTCAAGATAGTTTTCCATGTTCCGGAAATCCTCTTCTTTTTTCTTTTCACTATTGGCAGACATCCCCCCCAATGAAAACGCGCTGTCTGTTTGGCTGGTCGTTTGCCGGACGTAAAGAAAACGTAGTCCCGCACCGGTCCGTTGCCCCCAAATATCGGCACGCCGAATTGCAACTCTGTTAACATCCTCGATCGTAATAGGGATCAAGATTTTCTTTTCCATAGTGTCCTCAAATGATTGTTACAGGCACTTTCTTTGAATGGTAAAATCATAATACTTGAAAAATAACAATTGACTGATACCGACCATGAGTCTTGGTGATTGAAAATTATCGTGATCCTTGGTAATCTTAACGTTTTCAGATTACTGATACCCAAAACAGGGATAAGGGGTCAATGGCTAAAGTGTCTTTGACCTCAATTCCGAGTGTCCTCTTAAAAGCCGGCACTAAATTTTTGTGGGAAATTCGAGTCGTTATATCGCGCGAGGATTTAAAGACCCAATCTCCATAAAGGGGAAAAAGACCCCTGAATTTACCCATTTTTGATTAATCCGAACTTTTCGGAGGGGGTCAATTCTAAGATTATTGGTAACTGCTCAGCTAAGTTCTCTCTGGTGGCTCCATAGTCTCGAAGAGCTATGGAGTCTGTATGATTTTACCTTAAGACTCCGCAAGACTACGCCATTATGGAGCCACCGTGGGCTTTAAAAGCGGATTTTTTTGTTCTGTAT
>CAZJUM010000152.1:0-6218 GCA_964549175.1 uncultured Pseudomonadota bacterium
GAAAGGGATATTGCTGCTTAACTTTTTTGAACACAACATTTGACTATATCTCCTTCGGCCCATTTAAAAGCATTTGAAAATATCGCAAAAACCAATCAATCACTCACCGTTGATTTAGCTATCGGAAACGGCTATTCAGTCTTAGATATCATTAAAATGACGGAAAAAGTGACGGGGAAAAAGGTAAATTACGAGATTGCAGGTCGCCGAGAAGGAGACCCGCCAGAATTGTATGGAAAATCGAATCTGGCCGATGAGCTACTCGGATGGACGCCTGAATTCAGTGAACTTGAAACCTTGGTGAAATCAACCTGGAATGCTTATAAAAAAGCCAACCCCTGATTCTCCATCGAGGCGGTTATTCTCAAATCACATCTAAGAGGATGGGAAGTCTTTTCACCATTATTGACTTCGACAACTGCCTCTGGGGGATCTTTTTCAACTCTTTGTAAAAACTTCTGCGTTCTATTGAAAACATGTTTATTCACTTGTTCACAAGCTCTCTCAAATCGACCATCATCCATCCATTTGAACCAGACAAGTATACTATCCAAGGAGTAGGGCCATTCGGTGTTGTGTTCGGAAAATTTATGAAGACTGCGATACATCCAATAATATGGTTGAGAAACTCCCCGTTGAGGACCATTACTCATTAAAGGAGGAATATCCCGATACGCGGGGAAACTAAGTGTTGTAGGCGCTGGAAAAATACTTTCATTAAAAGTTTTGGGGTTTTCATTTTTACAGATTCTAAGAAATCCCAGAAACTCTCTGACCAGTTCATCACTTTTATGTGTGGATAGAGGTGCAAAGGGCCCGGTTGTTGTTTTTCGATGTCCTAGCCGATGCCAGCTTTTAGCATTATATTTTTCCATTTCTTCTTTTGCCCAAACCTTCAAAGAAAGCTCTTCACCAAGATTACCGGCAAGAACGGAGAAAACCACTTGCCTGTCCTCACCTTCCCAGTGGCAACGCATCAGAACATCCAATTGTGCCCGGCCGTAACCTTGGTCGATATCTTCGTGACCGAAATAATCAATTTCCTTCTGGTCAAGCATGCCAAGTAATCCACCCATTATATCTAAAAGGGTCGTTTTTCCAAAACCGTTTGCAGCAACCAGCATATAAAAATTGCAGGGTTTATGTTTATCATTTGTGAAATCGAGTTCGTAGGGCTTATTTTGAAAGGGTCCGATACGATCTACCGTTAAGCGCACCGGGCGAAACTCATATATTGTCAATGTTTCACGCGCCATAATTATACCTCGTAGTTAGAGACTACTTAAACAGTGACTGATGTCATCTTCGGATATATATGCTCCATGGGCTCTGACTGCCTCAGCAGAAACCGCTTTGACAATCATATCACCGAAACCGAGTAACTTTTCAGCTCCGGTTTCGTCAAGAATGATCTTCGATTCGGAGCTTTTTTGTACTCTTAAAGCAATTCGACCAGGAATATTGGAACGAAGTAACCCAGTAAACGTAGCGGCATCGGGACGTTGGGTTGTTAGAACCAAATGGATTCCAGCTGATCTTCCTAATTGTGCCAAGCGAATTAATGGCTTCTCAAGCTCCCTTGATTGCGAAAGAAGATCTGCCATTTCTTCAACGATTATAAATATTCTGGGTAGATCAAATCCTCTCTGCTTAGCAGCCTCTTCTATATTTCTAACCCCAACCGACTCAAGCATTTTATTCCGTTGCTCCATATTTTCAACGATTTCGTCCAGTAATCCTTTAGCACTTGAGATAGAATTTGCTATACCATTCTGATATAAATGGGGGATAACTTGATATCTGGAAAGCTCAACGCATTTAGGGTCTATAAACGCCATTTTAAGTTGATCTGGAGATATTGCTTGAAGCAGTGATAATATTAAGGCATGCAAGGTGATGCTTTTACCGCTGCCAGTGGTACCTCCAATCAAAAGATGAGGCGCGTCTGCAAGATCAAATGTGACATCCGCGCCCATTGTGTCTTGTCCTAACCATACAGGAAGTTTTTTTTGCCTGGCCTGATTGGTTGCAAGCCATTTCCTTAATTGAGCACCACTTATGGTTTGCCATTGATTTTTACGGCGTGGAATATCCAATCCAACAACTTTCGGCTTATCTGTAGTTTTTAGGAAGATTCCCTCATTAGCTAAACCCAATGAGAAAGCAAGTTTGTCTAATCCTCGCTTTAGAGATTCAAACTCTTCGATTTGTGAGATGTAGAGACTGAAGTGATCAATCCTTGGTCCTGATTTTTTTTGCTGAATTTCTGCTGTTACGCCAATTTCTAACAACGCGGAGAGCAAATTCTCTTCAGTTACACTTCTTTGAACCTCCTTAACTTGATAGGGTATTCCGCTTGATAACAATTCTTCTTGTATGTAGGTCGCAATATCATGATTGGTGCGCCAACCTGTTCGAAACTCTCGTAACCCTCTTCGAATATGCCTTTGAAGCAATTTTCTATATAACTTAGCATTGGCGTCTTTGAACAAATCTTCTTCGTGGTAGACGCTAAGAATGGATTTTACCGCGTCATCATAATCAATATTGCCCTGTTCTTCATCAATATTTCCTTTACCTGTAACCTGTTCAAGATTATAATTAGATCCATTATTTACAATTGAATCGAGTTCTTTTTCCGGAGGGGTTTCCATTAGCAGTGATTTTGCCAATGCCAAACGTAAAACTGTGTATTTGGGCAGTTTTTTAAAATTGAACCCGTAATCAATAATCTTACGGATAATATTTTCGTCATGCTCATCAGTATAGATATCAGCCATTTTTCAATGTTACTTTAGTTTCTTTTCCTTCCGGATTTTCCAAGAAGAACTCCCGAGATATATACGGTTTAATAATCGAGCGTTTTCGGTCGTCTAGTTCAGAGTCTGTGGGAAGAATAATAACCTGCTCACCAACCTTTGGGTAATAGCTTTTTAAGAGGTTTGCTTGATGCATTAGATCAATCCGACCCAATGGCGTATCAATGACTACCGGAACATTAATACCTGATACGGCCTTGAGTGCCCATAACAATGAAGTTGCTGAAAGCTGCTTCATTCCTGACGAAATTGAACTCATACCAATACGGTTGCCATCAATATCACGATAGCTAATCTCAAACAAATCGTTGATTTCAACTTTTTCAATCAACCGGTTGGAGTCTAATAACGTTTTCAGAAAACGATTATAATTTTTACCTATGTCATCCTTGCATTTCTTTCTTAACCGCTCTTCAACCTTGCTTAGGAGTTCACTAATTTTCCTGGTAAATTCGTATTGCATCCTTATCCCATTCGCAAGATCCAAGTTTTTCTCTTTTATTGCTATATTTTTTTCTAGCTCTGTAATTCTGCTTTTAATCGATTCCTCTTGAGTTTCAAATTTACTCAGTACACCTTCAAATTTTCTAATATCATCATTTATGGCTTCTTCGCGCTTAGACAATAGCTCAAAACGCTCACGATCTTTTTGAGTTAGGTTGCTGACATTTCTCAGATCTTTTTTTAAATCAAATATCTCTTTTCTGAGTTTTAAAATTACTGATGTTTTTTGGGCAATCTCATCTGGTCCTTGGTTGGCACTTTGATAGGGAGACAAAACCCTTGACAACTGAAGTGCCTTATTACTATCAATATTGAAAATCAGTTCATTGTCCGATCCCGTAGAAAAAACTTCTATTTCCTTCAAAATGCGGTCCTTTAAAAACCGGACTTGACTTTCCTCTAATCTTGGATTTGGGTAAGGTGGTGTAGTAAATGTCAAAGTTAAGCGATCTTTCAGAGACGAAAGCAGCTCGGATTGTGTTGCAGCACTATTTTGAAGATTCTCTTCAATAATTTTTATAACACGATCGATAATAGATGAAGTGGTTTTTAAAAAACCATCGCGAGACCAGATTTTACCAAGCTCTGAATAACGTTCGTTAATGTCTGTTTCTTTTTGAAGAAGTTTCTCTTCCAGTCGTGCTTCACTTTCTTTGTTGGGAGTCGCCCAAAGGTATTTTAGTTCTCTTTTTATTTGCTCTAACTCATCTTCCTTTTCTGATAGCTGATCTTTTTTATCTGACCTATTTTGTTCTAAACTAGCGAGTTCAGCTTCTTTAACTGTAAGCTCTGCTTGCTGGACTGCTAATTCCTTTTTCTTATCTTTATTTTTTGCCAGACTTTGCCACTTCGTTTGGAGTTCCCGTAATTGTGCCTGAATATTTTGCAATGGGCGAATGTTCAATATTCGAATCATCGTCGTAATAATCTCTTCGCTATTGGCTTCAGCTAACGATTCCAAGTCTTCACCATCGAAAAAGAAATATGGGACATAATTCTTCGGCAAGCATTGTTCTAAGTATTCATCAGCCTCTTCATTCTCTAAAATGCCCTGATAACCAGCATCAACTTTTAGCCATGTCTCATAATTACCTTTATCCAAATCCAGTTTCCATAGACGTTCAGCAGTGATATGTTCATTAGCTTCAGATATCCACTCAATCCTAATGCCGCATTCCTTTTTGTCTTTTTTGTCTCGTCGAGCCTTTAGGTTAAGAATACCCTCCCAGTCAGGCTCAACTCCACAGACAAATTGTTTAGGGGTTGGAGTTCTCTTTCTTTGAACAAAATTCCGGACCTCTTTCGAGGTGCCCATAAACAGCATTTTTACACTGGTAAGGAAACTAGTTTTTCCTCCTCCGTTCCGACCGGAGATGATCGTAATATTGCGAGAAGAGTCGGTTGATAGATCGAACTCAAATCGATTTTCACCATAGTATGAGAACAGATTATTGATAGTTATAGTTTTAATCCGCATATTGGTCTAATTTCCTTTCGTTCTTTAGATTTTCAATAAGTAATTTAAGCTTATCACGAAGTTCGGTTTTTTTTCCGTGTTCTTCTACATTGGGGTATCGGCGCAATAAACCGATAAGATCAGGAATAAAGGATTCAGGGATTTGATATTCTTCCGCCAGATCTTCCATTGTCTGTTGAATAAATTCTAAAATACTTAGTTTGTTCATGATGCCTCTTTTTTGGGGATTCTTCCGAATCGGTATGCCATTTTTAAGGCCGATTCTAAAACATCAAATTCTTCGTTCCAAATAGTCTGAATGTACAGTAATTCATCGTTTTCTATTAAGCGGAGGTTGAGTTGCTGTTCTATCGTTAATAGCTTTTCCAAAATCAACTTTCTTGTCTCAGAATTAAAGGGCCCTAATCCAGGCTTCCCATTCCTTCGGTATGAATTGCGTAAAGACTCATCCTCCCTAATTTCTTTAAGCCATTTTCTATATTGGTAAAGAGGTTCCATCCATTTTTCACCGGAGTCAATAAATCCCTTCATAGATTTATCATCTTTCACAACCGTGCAAGTCCAACAACCAAATCGATTTCCTCCACAGGGTGGCGTTTCCAGGTCTGTTATTACTGGACACTCACCAGAATTTGCATTCCGGTATAACTCCATCATAGTGTCATGATTAACTCCCCATGGTGAGGGGTTATTAATCATTAAGTATTCCCATACTTGTTGTGTACTCCAATCTTTGATTGGTTGTAGTACCAAAGCATTAGGAATTTCATGATGTGGATTTAATCCTCGAGCGCTGTATTCACGGTTTTGGATTCGCCTAGAACGACTGGCGCTTTCATCTTTTCTTGTTCCAAGCAATAAAATAACACTGCCATGTTGAGCTGTTACGTCGTCAATAATTTTTCGAACCGGTTTGATTTTCATTTTGGTCGTACACCACCGAAAACACCTTGTTGGAGGAGGATATCCTTTTCCTATTAAGTTTCCCCAAAAACTTTGTTCCGGTGAAGGACGAACAAGTTGAACATTTATATCCAAATCACTTTTATCAGCATGATCAGCAATCCTTTGCAGGTTACTGCTTAAATAATCAATAATATTAGGCGGCTCAACCCGAGTATCTGACGAGACTATATGGATTGGTTTCCGTCTATCCTTAGGGAGCCTTAACAATAATTCATAAACCAATTGTAGTGTCAATGTTGAGTCTTTTCCTCCCGAAAGTGATACAACCCAAGGACGAGAGTCGGCCAAGAAGTTTTTTAAAAGTAATTCCTCCGTAGCTTCAATGTGAGATTTGTTGCTTTTGATTGATGTCAATTTCAAACCTTACCTCCTTTATTTATACTCTTTATCCAATTCTCATGAGTTATAGTTGATTCTTGTGTTTGAGAGTGAAGTGGCGTACCCCTTTGTTT
>CAZJUM010000153.1:0-6215 GCA_964549175.1 uncultured Pseudomonadota bacterium
CGCGGGGATGACAGGCATTATTGGCAAATTAGAATGTTAATAGTACATAGTCAGGAAAATTTATTTGAAATCCAAGTACTTCAAAGGTGGATTTCTCAACGAACTCTCAGCAGAAACCGAGTCAAGTATACCAGCATTGTAAGTTGAAGATGAAATTACCTCGCATAAAATAAAAAACAGGATAAGGTATCGCGAAGCATTTGATTTTGTCTCTTTTCTATGTTTTCATACTTTCACGATATATCATAAAATACCATGTCTGGTTTTTTCCTCACTGTGTATTAATTTTGAAAGCGACAGCATAAAAAGCGTGGCTCACGCGTTTTCCAGTATATAGAATGCCCAACATTTTACCTTTCAAAACTGAAATTACTCAAAAGCTTAGTTTGTCAGTTTTATCCGGCATTATGCTGGCGATATCATACCCCGGGCTCAACCTCTATTATTTCGAATGGATTGCGTTTGTACCTTTGATATTGGCTATTCAAAATACAAATCTCCGAACATGCTATATTCTTGCGACAATAACAGGATTTTTTGGCGTCGTCATAGGCTTCCATTGGTTTGGAAACTGGGCTGAAATTGCTTTGGAAATTCCTTTCCCGCTAAGCTACATTGCTACTTTGGGGTATTCTTTTGCCGTTGCGCAGGTGTTTGGCATTATTTTTACCGTTTTCCAAGTTATAAAAAACAAATTCCCGAAAATAGACATTCTGGTGTTACCAATCGTATTTGTCGCTATTTTTTCGGCCGCGCCCATTATTTTTAAGTTCTCTTTGGGTGACGCGCAAAGTTATTTTTTAATCGCAGTTCAAGCGATTGAGTTCACAGGTGTTTATGGATTGGATAGTATTATCATTCTAACCAATATAATAATCTATAAACTTATTTTCGATAGGCAAAATATCCCAAACAGATTTTTATTAACCGGTGCGCTATTGATCATTGTGATTTGGTTTGGCGTCGGTCTCATCCGTTTAAACAATTGGGATAAGAAGATCGCGAGATGGGATAAAAAGAGAATTGGTTTGGTGCAGCCAAACAGAAAGGCAACTCTAAAACATGTCAAATCCAAACATCCGTATAGTCGCACATTCCCCAAAGAAATAGCTTTGAGTCAAAAATTGTTGAGCGATTATCCGGATGTGATTATTTGGCCTGAAGGTCAAAATTTTGGATACTCAACGTTGGTTAAAGTACAGGATGCTTTTCGATCTCAAATATCGCGAATGCAAGTCCCACTGGTGTTTCATGACATCACATGGGTATTGAAAAATAATCAAAAAGGATTCTACAATTCTACGCTTTGGCTGGATAAAGACGGGCAATTCAGTGATCAATACAATAAGATAATCCGCGTTCCGTTCGGAGAATATACGCCCTTTACTGAAAATATTCCTTTTATTAAGGATATTTTGGGGAACTTTTTGATCAATTTGTCCAAAGGCGATGAAAGAAAAGCCTTTCCCATCGCGGGCATGAAATTAGTACCTGTGATTTGTTATGAATCGCTTTTCCCGGCATTTGTCGCCGAATCAATACAAGGCTCACCGGCTGGCAAAGTCATCGTTATTCAATCTCAAGATGGCTGGTATGGCAAAAGCAGTGCTTCTGAGCAACATTTAACATCGTCTGTGCTAAGGGCCATTGAAAATCGAGTTCCCTTAATTCATGTGATAAATAACGGAAGATCCGCAATTGCTCTCCCCAACGGCAAATATGTCTTTGTTTCCACTTTCTTTAAAGAAGGACAATGGGTTGTGGAAATGCCTTTCCGGAAAGCATCGGGAGGTAGTTTTTATTCAAAATTTCCTTATCTTTACATATATTGCATTCGATTTTGTTTCGCATTAATCATATTTGGCTATTGGCTTAACTCAAGAAAAAGCAAACGGATAATCAATAAAAAGGTATAAATGTCAAAACCAACACCGGATTATTCAAAAATTCCGTCAATTCAAAGCATTGATCAATACTTAAAAAGTCAAGGATGTCACTATGGCAAGGAAAAGAGGGGGCAAATCAATGATCGGCTGACTCAAATACGTAATAATGAGGCGCTGCTACTTGATCCCAAAGTGACTAAAGAAACACTATTGGCCAATATTCGGGACCACCTTCAAAGGAATCCCAATACGATGATTCCCGTGATCAACGGAACCGGAGCAATCATTCATACCAACCTGGGACGCTCGGTTTTCTCGAAAGAGATTTTTTTAGAAATTACGGACATTGCAAGCTCCTACACGAATTTAGAGTTTTCTTTGGAAACCGGAAAAAGAGGAGCGCGTCTCAATAATGTCGCTGATCTTTTAAAAACGATGACAGCTGCCGAAGAGGCCGTCATCGTTAATAACAACGCGGCAGCGGTACTATTGACTTTGATCGCGTTTGCGGCAGGGAAAGAAGTTGTGGTTTCAAGGGGGGAGCTAATTGAAATAGGTGGTTCATTTAGAATTCCCGAAGTTATTGAAGTCTCCGGCGCCAAACTTATTGAAGTCGGCGCGACCAATAGAACCAGAGTATCGGACTATGAAAACGCACTGACGGACCAGACTGCGGTTTTACTCAAAGCACATACTTCTAATTACTCAATTGTAGGTTTTACGGAATCGGTAAACACGTCGGATCTGGCCAGTTTAAGCCAAAAGCACAATCTCATTCTGGTTGAAGATATTGGCAGCGGAGCGTTGACAGAGTTTGATCACTCTCAATTAAACTCAGATCCTCTGATCCCATTGGTTTTAAAAGATGGTGCGGATATTATAACAATTAGTGGTGATAAATTAATTGGCGGTCCTCAATCGGGCATTATTTTAGGAAAAAAATCGTATCTTGATACGATTAAAAAACACCCGCTTTATCGGGCGCTTCGATGCGATAAACTGACGATGCTACTGCTTGAAAAAACATTACTCGCGCATGCCCGAAATCAACAGAAGCAGAAAATTCCCACTCAAAAAATGCTTAATGAATCAGCTTATGCGGTGAAGAAAAGAGCTAATCAAATTATCAAAGAACTTGATTCAGGATTTGTATCCGTGACCAAGTGTAATTCAACTCCGGGCGGTGGATCATTACCCGGTAAATTGATCCCCTCTTGGGGAATTAAATTACAAAAAAAAGGATGGAATGAAGATCTCATTTCGGAGTTTTTGAGGAAAGCAACGCCACCGGTTATTGGGCGCGCAAAGGACGGCAATGTAGTTTTAGATTGTAGAACAATATTGGATCACCAAATATCGGATTTACAACTTATTTTGAAGAAATTCTGTCATTATTGATCGAACAATCAGCACAAAAACCCAAATTTAGAGGACATTGATAAACCTGATAAAAAAACTATCCCGGCTCTTTTATTCCACTACCATTGGTTTCATTGACCTTCCTGCGAATCGTTCGTAATCCCAATCCCAGCATTTTCGCCGCTTTGGTGCGATTTCCCTTGGTGTGTTTTAAAGTAGATTGAATAATTCTATTTTCCGCTTCCTTCATTGTGATACCAACGGGAATAAACACTCCCTCTTCACGAGCATAACTATTTACTTCGATAATTTCATCTTCAGCATCAATAATATTCGGTTCATACGCTTTCGGGGCGGTATTGACATCCCGAGGAATTATCTTTTCGGGAAAATAAGCGATCAAATATTCGGGAACGATTTTATCCGCTTTATTAGGAAGCAATACCGCAAGTCGAGTTAACATATTTCTCAACTCTCTGACGTTTCCTTTCCACCTCATTTGCTTTAAAACCTCTATCGTTTCATCAGTCAAGATCGGATAGGGTTTTCGACGATTGATTTCTGAAAATGCCCGCTCTAAAAAATGCCAAGCCAATAATGGAATATCCTCAAGTCGCTCCCTTAATGGAGGGACATGAATTCTTAATACATTTAAACGATAATAGAGATCCTCTCTAAAAAGTCCGTCATTCACTGCTTTTTCGAGGTTGACTTGGGTTGCCGCGACAATACGAATATTCACATCAATGGGGTTTTCGCCTCCGACTCGGTAGAATTTTCGCTCTTCAAGAGCACGTAGTAACCTCGCCTGCAACGTCAAAGGCATTTCTCCCATTTCATCCAGTAATAAGGTTCCTCCTTGCGCTAATTCAAACTTACCCCTTCTTGTCGTTTGAGCTCCTGTAAACGCACCCTTCTCATGACCAAATAACTCTCCCTCGATTAAGGTTTCAGGTATCGCACCACAATTGACAGCGATAAACGGACCATCTGAAAAAGAACTTAATCCATGGATTGCTCGGGACACCATTTCTTTCCCGGTTCCTGTTTCGCCGGTGATTAACACACTGTGGGAACTGGAGGCCACTTTCGGCAAAATCATTAATCCCTGCCGCATCACAGGAGAGCGAAACACCAAATAAGGGCGCAGTATAGTTGTTAACGGATCTAAGGTACTGACTGAAGACATTTCGGAAACAGACTCGACTTCTAATTTGGAAGCAAGTTTAAAAATATCAACCGGTTTCGTGAAAATGTGATCAACATCATTGTTTTGAACCTGAGAGCTTATTTGCTCAGAAATATCATTGGTCATTAAAAAACAAAGACCCGAAGATACCTTTTGCCTAAATCGTCTCAATAAATCAAAACTGTTGCCTTGCTTGAGATTGATCTCTGCCAAAACAGCATGAATTAACTCTTGATTAATAAGTTTATAAGCATCAGCAATATCACCGGCGAGAAATACTTTAGCCCCCAGTTTGCTTAAGGAGCGCTTAAGACTTCGCAGATTGGCCGTATCATTGTCTAAAACCAACACGCCCGTATGATCTAGAATTGGGAGCGTATTTTTTGCTGACATCGTGTTTGGGAATTAAAAAGAATAATTGTGAGGTTTCGATAAATGACGGTGAATGTATCGAAATACTACACTTTATTGTTTTCGAAATCAAGTGTAGGCAAGGTGGCGGACTGGCACCCAGTGCTTAAAATTCGTATGGATGACATCAGAAATGAGCGACCAGAATTTTTTGACTTGAGACTGATTTAATTAAGATTGAGCGAAAGACTCTACCCCTTTTCCCTCTGCGAATCACGTGGGGCTTTTGCAAACGTTGTTTTGAGCTGCGGCTGCATCAATGCTGATTAACGATGAACTTTGTCGCGAGCCTTTGGGGAAGCCATATCGATGGGCGTCTGCCGTCAGCTCGAAAACTTTGTTGGATACTTACTCTGTAACAATTTCAACTTCAGATGCTTTTCCGTTTTTTTCATCTGTCGAAGTTACTTCTGGATTTGGAAGCTTAAAGACATTGAAAAGAACTTTTTGGCCTTTTTTTATCTGAATACTTCTTGAACCCTCTGCCACATTTGATACATGAAAATAGTAATCACCACTTTCATGCTCAATAAATCCGTAATAATAAATAAATTTCTTTATAACCCCCTCAAATTTTGAGTTAGCATTGATTTTGCCTCCACTCAAATTGATTGAATAATTTGGTGGTGTGGAAGCATCCGATTGTGTTGAAAAACAATTATATGAATTTATTAGTGAAAGCAAATTTTTGTGCCCGTATGTTCTTGGATCAAAGCCCGGATCTTCGTTTTTTATTGCGTTGCCAAGTTTTGATAACGAAATCCAATCTTCGTCTGAAGACGAAATAGAGTTGAATGCGTCAATAAGGAAAACTTTGACCATATCTTCTTCTTTTGAATCTTGTCTGTTCTTTGAATCCAGTCGTTCTATGTTTTTCACACTTGAGCTTTGATCGGTTGGAAGGTTGTTTGTAAATACAAAATCGTTACATGATTTTCTGAAAACTTCTTTTGTGATTTCATGATGACCAATTCCTAAAACGTATAATCCGTACTCCCTAATCCTTAGCGCCAAATTGTAAAAGTCACTATCGCTTGACACGATGCAAAAAGCATTAATCCTGGGATTAGAGTGTATTATTTCTATAGCATCCATCATTAATGCTCCATCCGTTGCATTATTATCATATCTAAATTGTTGAGCAGGACGAACACCATGAGTAAGTAAATCCCCTTTCCAGCCATTCATATTGTTTGTAGTCCAATCACCATAAATTCGTTTAATCGCTATTTCACCAGATGGTCTATTGGCATCAGGATTACCGGATCTAACTTCTTTTAGTACAGACTCCAACAAAGAAGGCTGTGCATTATCTCCGAGTTATAGTTGATTCTTGTGTTTGAGAGTGAAGTGGCGTACCCCTTTGTTTA
>CAZJUM010000154.1:0-6165 GCA_964549175.1 uncultured Pseudomonadota bacterium
AAAGGGATATTGCTGCTTAACTTTTTTGAACACAACATTTGACTATATCTCTTTTTTCCCTGCAATTTTGCTTAGCCGACTTATAATATCTGACACTTTCCGTTGCAAAGAGTTGCCAAGCACGGGATTCGTTTTGGTCTGTGTTTTTGGGGTTTCGACTAACTTATTGGCATTTTGAATATCTACTTTGAGAGGATTATCTAGTTTTTTAGGTACTGAAAGTAACTCCCGCCTACATTTACGACCAGAATCGTTTATAAAGCTTATCAAATGATCAAAACCCTTATCTTTTGAAAGCATCACAAATTCTATTTCTCTATCTGCAATCACATCCAGTTTCCCTAGGAAGTAACTTAAATGAAAGTCCAAATTGTTTTGACCAACATTTTTTATTTTAACGACTTCAAGAGAAACATTTTGGTGAAGTTGAATGAAATTGATTTTCAATGCTTTGTGAGTAGCACCAACGAAAACATAGACCTTTCGATAAATGCTAGTATCGAGTGAATCAAGATTCCCTATGTTTTCATGATCGATAAATAGCCATTTCATATTTTCCAGTATGTTTGATTTCTATTTTTCCCTTCTAACAAATAGTTGTGTGGTTCTGCACATCCTTCAAGATATTTATAGGTTGACAAATGAATCAATGTCAAGTATCAATTTTCTAACTGGATAATAGGAAAATCTGGATATTATCATTATTTTATATCATGATCAAAATACCTGACGCACTTCAAAAGAAATATAAGATGCTGATGATGAACAGCGATATTCCGATATCGGAATATGCCGGTTATAAAAAATATCAGCACGCATATGTGGATTCGAAAAGCCTTTCTTTTTTTATAAAAAAACATTTAATATCAGATACTCACCAATCGACGCAGATAAATCGTCCTGGGTGTATCTGATACATAATGCTGAATTAGATTATATGATTATGTACAATTCGCAAGCTCATTTCTTTGATCACCTCCCGTCATTCCCGCGAAAGTGGGAATCTAAGCTCCGCTGATGCAATGGTTAAGGTTAAGGAAGAGTCATTCCCGCGAAAGTGGGAGTCTAACCATAAAAGCCTAAGAAACCAAATGGTTTTCCGGATGCCCGTATCCGCGGGGATGACAGATATTCTAAACCGTTCCGTCCGCATACCATCGGCGGATCCCCGCATTCGCGGGGATGACAGGCATTATTGGCAAATTAGAATGCTAATAGTACATAATCAGGTTAGATTATATCACCGCTGTCCTGTCCGATTTGCGAACGCTCTTTGTAAAGCACTACTAATAAAAGGATAGCGCGTTTTTTTATTGTCTGGCGGGTTAAAAAATTTTCTGGTTATTTACAATTGAAAGCCCTTCCGAAGCACATTCACTATATATTCTCTTACAACATCAAGCAGGGGTCGCGATGAGAAAGAACAAAACTCCGTTTCAAAAAGCTCATAGTATTTTCGATTTCATGCAAAATTACCGAACAAAGGAACATACCGTAAGTCTGTTGAATCTTATCGCTGGCAAAGGGATTTGCATGTCCTGACTGTGGTTATCGTAACTCTTGCCACATTGAGTCTCAAAAACCATATCAATGTACACGGTGCGAGTATCAAACATCTGTAACGGGTATTACAGTTTTCCGGTCGCCCCAATTACCGTTAAGCAAATGGTTTCTTGCTATTCCGCTAACCGGAAGGCTTTCGGGGAGGGCCGCGTTTTGTTCCTTTTAGTTTCTTGAGTCACAAAATAGTAACAAGGAATAACGCGGTAAAGGCTGAATAGCGGAAATAAACAAACTGGCTATATGGCTAAAAGCACTTAGATAAAGCTAAAGGAAGGGAAAGGATAAACAGAAAAGGAGCACCTCACTTTCCGATACAAAAATTGGCAAAAATCTGATCCAACATGTCGTCAGGTGTGGTTTCACCGATGATATCACTTAGAGCATTCAGGGCTTCTGATAAGTCAACAGACAAAAATTCTTCCCCCATTCCGGTTTCGATAGATTCAAGCACCTGTTTAATTGCCGCCAAAGCATTTGAGGCAGCGGTTTTTTGCCTTAAATTAGTTAACATCGTGTCTTCCGACAGACGCTCTTTTTGGCCGGAAATATAAGTGTAAATAGTGTCGCGCAGCTCGTTAATTCCGTCTTCATCTTTAGCCGAAATTAACATATAGTCGCTATTTTTCCACGGTTCCGGGAGTTTAAACGCTTTTTTCAATCGGTCTTTTTTATTAAAAACCTGAAGAAGTGGAATGTTTGAAGCTACGAGTTCCGCAGGTAGTTTGATTGTGTTCATGGGCTGTGAGGCATCAATGACCCAAACCACTAAATCAGCTTTTTGTATAGCGGACAGGCTGCGATTGATCCCTTCTTTTTCAATCACATCTTCTGTATGGTGAATACCAGCGGTATCGGTCAGTGAAATTGGTATTCCCTGTATGGAACAGGACTCTTCTATTGTATCCCGCGTTGTTCCGGGAATTTGCGTGACGATTGAGCGATCCTGCATAAGCAATCCGTTAAGTATACTGGACTTCCCGACGTTAGGCGCACCAGCTAAAACGATTTTAAAGCCCTCCCGCATCATAATGCCGACGTCGGCTGAATCAACTAAACTACTCACTTCCGATTCAACATGGCGCAACTTAGACTTAATCTTCTCCATATCGGAGAATACGATATCTTCCTCCGGGAAATCAATACCGGCATTGATGAGAGCCAGCGTCCAGCTTAGGTCCTCCTTTAACGTCAAAATTTTGTCATACAATTTCCCCTTCAGTTGGTTAACAACTAAACTAAGTCCCAGATCAGTTTTGGCGTGGATTAGATCATTAGTGGCCTCAGCTTGGGTAAGATCGATTCTGCCATTTAAGAACGCGCGGCGGGTGAATTCACCAGGCTGAGCCAATCGCGCCCCATGTTTGATGGCCAGTGATAATATACTTTGCGTAATAAAACGGCCGCCATGGCATTGGACTTCCACCACATCTTCTGCGGTAAAACTATGTGGTCCGCGCATAATGCAGACCAATACCTCATCCAAAGTTAAATCTTGGTCTTCAATCCATCCGTAGGTCAACCGGCGATTGGATTGTTTGAATAATGAGGGAGAATGTTTGGGGTAAAAGAATCGCGAGACAATCGAAAAGGCGCCTTCCCCGCTAATCCGGATAATACTCATCCCGGATTCACCGGGAGCGGTCGCGATGCCGGCAATGGTTTCGTTGTCGCTGTGAGTTATGGCCATTTCCGGAACTCGTTCAGTGGATTTGATGGTGATTGTTGACGATCTTGTTTTTCCTAATCCGGAAAAGTCATAATCCAGAGGATTAAAATAAAACCACTCCCGAAGAGGAAAATACTAAGGCTACTAATCGACAACGGAGTTGGCTTTGCTCTGGTCACTCATTTTTCCACCAAAATACACGAATTTATCTTTTAAGTAACACCTTGTATTTTGGTGTGGGCCCGTTCTGTCGAAACGTTGTGTAGATACTAAATCAATGATCGTTGAACAACGGTGGATGAGGAATATGTCTCAAAAGCTCTTCCGCTTGTTCTTTCCTCTTCACTCTTACACTCAATGCACATCCGCGTAAAAGGTAAAGCCGTTAGGCGTGCTTTGCGAATATTGTTACCACATTCCTCACACACGCCATATGTTTCATTTTCGATACGTTCCAGGGCTTGTTTTATTTCTTCTAATTTTCGTTGGTCCCGTTCACAAAGCAATTGATAGAGTTCTCGATATCGCTCTTCATTCGCGTGATCGACATTGTCGCCAATATCATCGGTAATTGCACTAGCGGATTTGTTTCGATCTAGCTCAATCGCGTCGATAATCGTTTTTTGCATTTCCAGCAATTTCTCTTGTATTTTATCCATATCGCTTTATAACCTTTTCAGCCTTCAGCATTAGGGGCATTATAACACGGTTCGGGAACTTGAGTTTAAGCCAAATTTTGGGTTAGCGGTAATCCTTAAGGGAGATAGCATTGCATACAAAAAAATCAACAATACATCCAGAATATATTTATCCTATTGTTTTAATAAAATATTTTATGTAAACGAGCCATATTCGAAATCGCATATAACAGCACATGGTCGACCAATACCAGATTAATCATGGCCTCAACAATGGGGACTGCTCGAGGTAGTACACACGGGTCATGTCGCCCGCCTGCTTTAAAAGTCAGTTCCTCACCATGGCAGTTGACAGTCGCTTGTTCCTTATTAATTGTCGCGGTAGGCTTGAAGGTGATTGATCCGTATATGACTTCCCCATTGCTGATTCCTCCCAAAACCCCACCAGCATTATTTGAGGACGTCCCAATCTTGTTATTTTCTTTGATCACAAACAAATCGTTGTGCTCATAACCAGTCAATTCCGCCGCTTTTTCACCCAATCCGAAACTTACATTTCTTGTCGCGGGAATTGACATACACGCTTTCGCGATTTCCGCCGTCAATTTATTGAAAATCGGAGCACCTAAACCCGCGGGACAATTATTGACTTTGAATTTGATTATTCCTCCGACACTATTTCGTCCTTTTTTTGCTTTTATAATTGCGGATTCCATTTCTTTTGTCGCGGCAGAATCGGGGCACCTAACGGCATTGTTTTCAATCAACTCGCTTGTAATGTTCTCCATGTTTACAGAAGCGTGTACATGATGAATTTGATTAACCCAGGCTAAGGTTTCCACATTAATCAACTCTTTTAAAATCAGCTTTGCTACCGCACCTGCCGCCACTCGCGCGGCAGTTTCGCGAGCACTTGCCCGCCCGCCGCCACGCCAATCCCGGAAACCGTATCGACAGTCATAGGTGTAGTCAGCGTGTCCGGGTCGATATAAATCTCTCAAGTGATTATATGACTGAGTTTTGGCATCGCTGTTTTTAATCAATAAAGCGATTGAGGTTCCCAACGTGGTCTCTTGATAAATTCCCGAAAGAATCTCAACACAATCCCTCTCTTTGCGTGAGGTTGTAATATTACTTTGCCCCGGGCGGCGGCGATCCAGCTCAAATTGAATATCCTCAACTCTCACTTTGAGGCCCGCCGGACAGCCATCAATCACAACGCCAATTCCTTTGCCGTGACTTTCTCCAAATGTCGTTATTCTAAAAATATTCCCAAATGAGTTATTCATATTGCCTTTAGCTCATTGATTAGCATTGAACCCACTCATCGTTGATCAATAACTGGTGTGGGTTGTATTTCTTTTTATATTTCATTGTCACACACCCACGAACCCAAAATCCTAAATGTAGCGACTCTTTCTGTAGATTCTTAGCCAAATCGATTTCTTTCAATATCGAATAAACCCCGAGACTGCGATGGGCAAATTCGGGATCAAAAGCAAAATAGACGCTACTCAGCGATCGAGGCAATATATCAATCCAACTGATTCCAATCAATCGCGCGTGATGGTGATACTTTATGATCCTTGTGTCAACAGCCGATCGCGTGAGAAAATCTCGATATCCCTCATATGTTACATCAGTTTGAAAGCGATCAATTGAGTATTTTTTGTATAATTCAAAACTTTCTTCATCAAATCCGATGGAATGCTGACTAAACTCTATATCATCGTTTTTTTTCAATGCTCTTTTTTGAGATTTTGATGGTTTAAAGGCATTGACCATTATGCGAATGGGTACACACAACTTGCAGCCAGGGCAATTGTTGCGGTAGAAAGCAAAACCGCTTCTTCTGAATCCGTGACTCAATAGTGACTCGTATACGGTACTTTCCAATTCATTGGTATAAAATACATAGCTACACCATCTTCGATTATCCAAGTATGGACATTCGCCATTATCCGCTTCAAAAAGTTCCAGTTCCATCGCTATAACGTAGACAGAAGAGTCAGCGCGTCGGAGTTTAGTAGTTCAAGGAGCTGGTCGACTGCTTACAACCATTGACCATAACTGAATTTTGAATTTGCCGGATGACTTATACAAATCCTTTTAACGCGAACAGCGTATATCATTGATCCCATTTGTCTGCTTCTCGCAGTTTTAGCTAGCTCTTACTTAATAATGGATGTATCGCGCCCATTTTCAATACTCTTCCGCTTGCTCCGTGTTTATATTGAAACTTCTGATTATGTACCATTCGCAAGCTCATTTCTTTGATCACCCCCTGTCATTCCCGCG
>CAZJUM010000155.1:0-6128 GCA_964549175.1 uncultured Pseudomonadota bacterium
TTTTGACGGATTTTTGTTAATCCGCCTGCATTAGACAGTCTACAGAGATTGGGTATCATAACGGACGATAAAAAGCCTTTACAGGGATTTTTGTTTTTCGCGAACCCCTGACCGCCGCTGAAAAATAAAAATAGATTCTAAGCACATACAGAACAAAAAAATCCGCTTTTAAAGCCCGCGGTGGCTCCATAATGGCGTAGCCTTGCGGAGTCTTAAAGTAAAATCATACAGACTCCATAGCTCTTTGAGACTATGGAGCCACCAGAGAAAAATTAGCTGAACAGTTACGTTAATAGTACATAATCAGCTTTAATTAACCATCCAGGTCTCACCTGAATTCAACAGTTTTTCCAAGTTACCGGGTCCCTTTATTTTGGTAATTTTTTTCACCTGATTGTCTGTAATCTCGTCATAGCTCTCTTCTTCCACATCCCGTAATACGCCTAACGGCATCGGAAATTTTGCGGTGGTTTTAGAACTTAAAAATTTACCCGCTCGCATGGAGGCAAGCAATAACGCTAAACCTGGCTCTTGTGTTTTTTCATCATGCTTTAATATTTGTTCAGGATCGACATCAGCCACATGAACAATCTTGGGATTCAGACCATCCAAAACAATCGCCTTGTCTCTTTCTTTCCCAAAAATCATGGGTTCGCCATCAACCAAATGCAGCGTGGTTTCGTCTCTGGTGTCCTTGTCGGTCAAATCATTATGACAGCCGTCGTTGAAAATAACACAATTTTGGAGCACATGCACAAATGAGAACCCCTTGTGCCGGTAGGCTTTATGTAAAATTTCATTCAAGCGCTTAGGATTACGATCAACAGCTCTGGCGACAAAGGTCACCCCAGCCCCCAGAGCCAACGCGACCGGATCCATCGGCAGCGAGTTTTTTCCGGACGGTGATGTTTTAGTCACTTGCCCCTGAGCGGAGGTCGGTGAAAACTGCCCCTTGGTTAGGCCATAGATACGATTGTCCATCGCGATACAGATAATATTAAGGTTTTTTCGTATCGTATGAATAAAATGATTTCCGCCAATACTTAACGCGTCGCCATCACCCATCGTCACCCAAACCGACAGATCCGGATTATGGGTTTTCACACCGGTCGCGACAGCCAAAGCACGGCCGTGAATGGTATGATATCCATAAGTTCCCATGTAATACGGAAAACGACTGGAACAGCCAATGCCACTGACAAACGCGTATTCTGAGGGTGGGCGTCCGATCTCTGCCAGCGTTTTTTGAACCTGTGACAATACGGCAAAATCACCACAACCGGCACACCATTTCACATCCTGCCCTGAAGAAAAGTCTTTTTTCTGATATGTTTTCGCTTTCGCACTCATGATTTCACTCCCCGGTGATTATAATAGTTTGTCAACAACGTCTGATATCTCACTTTCAGCAAACGGTTTTCCTTGAATTTTTGTCAGCGGGATAGTCTCCACCGCGTATTCCGCTCGAATCAATTTGTTTAACTGACCCAAATTCATCTCAGCGATAACCAGTTTCTTAAACTTCTTCAAGCTTTCCCGGGTGTTTTCTGGGAACGGACACAAATGCGTAAAATGGGCATGAGATACCGATTTCCCCTCTTCCTGATATTTGATCACTTTGTTCCGAATCGCTCCATAAGTGGATCCCCAACCAATAATTAAAATATCACCACCCTCTTCATTTCCGTATATTTCCAGATCAGGAATGTCGTTGGCAATACCATCTATTTTCCGCTGACGGATGCGAACCATACGATTATGATTTTCCGGATCATGACTGACCGCTCCGCTTAAAAAGTCTTTTTCCAAACCACCGACTCGGTGTTCTAAACCCGGAGTCCCCGGTATCGCCCAATCGCGTGCCAGTGTTTGCTCATCTCGCGCGTAAACCTGAAACCCGTCAGGATCCGTTCTAAAGTTGACGCGTAGATCCGGGAGCTCACTAAGCTTAGGAATCCGGAACGCTTCAGAGCCATTTCCTAAATACCCGTCCGTCAATAAAATCACCGGTGTCATATACTTCAATGCCAGTCGCCCCGCCTCAATCGCCTGATGGAAGCAATCCGCCGGAGATTTAGCAGCGACAATCGGCAGTGGTGACTCACCATTTCGACCATACATTGCCTGAAGTAAGTCGGCTTGTTCCGTCTTAGTCGGTAGTCCGGTAGAAGGACCGCCTCGTTGTACATTCACCACCACCAAAGGCAATTCAGTCATCACAGCCAGCCCCAGGGCCTCTGATTTTAGAGCCAGGCCGGGGCCTGATGTCGTCGTGCAAGCAAATGCTCCCGCCCAGGCCGCTCCGATTGCCGAACAAATACCACCAATTTCATCCTCAGATTGAAAAGTCTTGGCGCCAAAGTTTTTATGTTGGGTCAATTCTTGTAAAATATCAGTCGCGGGTGTGATGGGGTAACTTCCCAGAAACAGACTAAGGCCTGCCCGAACAGACGCGGTTAATAGTCCCAATCCTGTTGCCTGGTTTCCCGTGAGATTTCGATATTTTCCTTTCCGCAGTGGTGCTCTCTTAATCTTAAACTGAGCCTGGAACATCCCACTGTTTTGCGCGTAAATCAGGCCTTCTTTTAACACTTTGGTATTGGCATCGGCAATTTGTGGCTTTTTCTCAAATTTGTTTTTTAACCAGGCGATGGTGAAATCCGGAGAAAGATCATATAACCAAAATAGAATGCCCAGTGTAAAAAAGTTCTTGCAGCGTTCCTTCAGCTTGTCTGGCATAGCAAAGTCTTTCAATGCCAAGCGTGTTTGCGAGGTAATCGGAATCCAATAGCTTATTTTATCCGTTGGCACTTTTTGCGTTAACGGATTATTGGCATATCCCGCTTTGGCTGTGTTTTTCTTAGTAAATGCATCGGAGTCCAATATAATGAATCCGTCACGAGCCAAGTCTTTGATATTGGCTTTTAAGGCGGCCGGATTCATCGCAACAAGAACGTCCGGATAATCTCCGGGTGTGTTCACTTTTTGGCTGCCGAAGCGCATCTGAAATCCACTGACACCCGCTATTGTCCCGGCCGGAGCTCTAATTTCGGACGGATAATCGGGTAATGTAACGACATCGGTACCTGAAAGTGCGAAAGAAGCTGTAAATTGATTCCCTGTCAGTTGCATCCCGTCACCGGAATCCCCGGCAAAACGAATAACGACCTGTTCTTTGGTGATCTGATTCATAATGTTGTTCTCGTCAGATATTTAACTGGTGAAGTATGAAAACGGAGTTATCCGTTTTTAAATCGCGTGGTTTAAGCTTTCATAAAATAAAATCCGGTAAGCACTTCTCTCAATAAAAAATAGTGATTCTGAATAGCCCCATCCTGACAATCGCACAAGCTTTCAAAGCGCATAAAAATTAAAAGCGACGATGAATCATAAAGTTGGCTTATATTATGCTTATATTTGTAACAAGCTGATATAGTTAATTTTTTATAAACTGTCGATTCAAACAAGTTTTGACGCGCTTTCGTTTCTGATCATATGGACTTTTCTGTTATATACAATACGGGTAAGCGTTCAATTAAAAACCTGCTATAATCCGGACAATGTTTTTGTATACAATGTCAAAATCTGAACATCAGTAAACCTCAAGCTGATGAGACCCTCCGCTAATTTCATCGATCATTCATAGCGTATTGCCTGCCAGTAAGGGATATCTTCGCGACCAGAGGCAATTTGGCGGGGTCTAAAAAATCAACTACTATTAGAGTATTTTTAATCTTATCGGACCGTATGGCCAGGTGAAGTATTTCACTTTCGCGTCAGAATATAAAATTTGATTTTAGAACCGTGTTTGATTAGATTGTTCTTCACTTTAAAAACCAATCTGAATCGAAGTTAACTTAAATCAATTTTATTCCAATTCTTTAGTGCGCAACCAACAACTGCCCTGGCCTGAATTTCAGTTGTGTCAATCCGTGGAAGCTCCGATCAAGGGCAAAGCGCGGAATGGTGAGCAAATGTCAGCATCGATTAAAATTTTTGAAGCTTGACAGTTTAATCAATTTAATTTTAGAAATCATCTTTAAAACGAAAAAATCGCGTAACAATCTCCCCATACGGGAAAAATGTCCAAGAAATTGTTGCTTCTCCTGCTCCTTCTCCTGTCAGATCACTGGTAGACGAAAGTGGGACTTCGGACATTTTCCGGATTACGGGCTTTCGGGCCCGCTATGCCGTGGGCTTCTGGCTCACGGCTTTTTTTTTGCCCTTTTTTAATGAAAACTTAAATTGGCGAGGATCTAATGAAAGATAAAATCGCGAAGTATCAACCATATCCCATCTTCGATTTGCCCGATCGTCAATGGCCCTCCCGTCAGGTCACAACGGCTCCGATATGGTGCAGTGTTGATCTGCGTGACGGCAACCAGGCACTTCAAGATCCGATGAATCTGGAAGAAAAAACAGAGATGTTTAACATGCTCGTCACAATGGGATTTAAGGAAATCGAGATTGGATTCCCCTCGGCGTCGGAAGTTGAGTATGGCTTTCTTCGTAAATTAATTGATGATCAATTAATCCCCGATGATGTGACTGTCCAGGTATTAACCCAGGCGCGCGAGTCCTTGATCCGGAAAACATTCGAGGCGTTGGAAGGAGCGAAACAAGGTATTGTACATCTTTATAACTCAACATCCAGGTTACAACGAGAAGTGGTGTTTAAGACCGATCAAGCCGGGATCATAAAGATCGCGCTGGAAGGGGTGAACATAGTAAAAGAGCTGGCTCAACAAAGCAAAGACACCAAAATCTCATTTCAATACTCACCGGAAAGTTTCACCGGGACGGAAATGGATTTTGCTTTGGATATCAGCAACCAAGTACTGGCCGCCTGGGGACCGACACCGGAGCACAAAGCCATACTGAATTTACCGGCAACCGTGGAAATGTCGACACCTAACATATTCGCTGATCAAATCGAATGGTTCGATCGTAATTTGGATAATCGCGATTCCGTCCTAATCAGTGTTCACAATCATAATGATCGCGGCACTGCCGTGGCCGCTGCCGAATTAGCCGTAATGGCCGGCGCTGAACGTGTTGAGGGTACTTTATTTGGTAACGGAGAACGCACCGGTAATGTGGATATTGTTACCTTGGGTTTAAATCTGTTTTCACAAGGCGTTAATCCCAATCTGGACTTTGAGGATATCGACCACTTAACAGAGGTGTATCAGCGATGCGCCAAAATGCCTGTGCACGCCCGTCATCCTTACGCGGGGGAACTGGTTTATACCGCTTTTTCCGGATCACACCAGGATGCGATAAGCAAAGGAATGAACGCATACAAAGACGCCAGTTCCCGCGTATGGGGAATCCCTTACCTGCCCATCGATCCTGCCGATGTGGGTAGAACGTATAAGGCTATTGTGCGCATCAACAGTCTATCCGGAAAAGGTGGGGCCGCGTATATTATGGATAACGAATTCGGTTACTCGCTGCCAAAGGAAATGCATCCGGAATTTGGGTCTTTAATTCAGGCAGTGACGGATCAGGCGGGTGTCGAGATTAGCTATAAGCGAGTCTGGAAATGTTTTGAGGATACTTATCTCAAGGCCACGGAACCCTATGCCTTAAAACGATTTAGTTTTCAAACGGCTCCGGGCAATGGTGAGGATTCGGTGGTGTCAAGAGTCCAAACCACAATTATGCATAACCATAAGGCAAAAGAAGTGGAAGGAGAGGGTAACGGGCCCATTGATGCTTTTTGTAATGGTCTGAGAAGCGTTTTCGGCCTTGATTTTAAAATATCAAGCTACTCTGAACACGCTTTGGGAAAATCCTCTTCCGCTCAAGCCGCGGCTTATATTCAAATTGAATTTGAGGGCAAAAAAGAATTGTTTGGTGTCGGGGTTGACACCAATATCAGTGTGGCGTCTTTCAAGGCTTTAATCAGCGCGCTGAATAGAGCGGCCTCAACACAATAAACCGCGAAAACACCGAGAAGCGGGACTTTGTTTAATTTGTGTATCTATTCAGAACTTATTAAAAAAAGTGCAAAAAGTTCATTTTTTACTTGACAAGGTTTTTGACGGATTTTTGTTAATCCGCCTACATTAGACAGTCTACAGAGATTTGGTATCATAACGGACGATAAAAAGCCTTTATAGGGA
>CAZJUM010000156.1:0-6043 GCA_964549175.1 uncultured Pseudomonadota bacterium
TCCATAGCTCTTCGAGACTATGGAGCCACCAGAGAGAAATTAGCTGAGCAGTTACTAAAATTTTATAATTTTTCCAAACTTCTCAAACAGCTTCCACCTCTAACACATTCTTTGAACCAACACTCATTTTCATATCAATTTCTGATTTTTTTTTCGCTTAAGATAATCGCTGATTTAAGTTCTTCATACTCCTGAGTCGCGGGGAATTCAGGGAATTGTATTTTGAAGTGCTCGGGAGATCTGAACAAAATACCACAATCGGCCGCTTTCAGCATAGATACATCATTGAACGAATCACCTGATGCAATAACTCGATAGTTGAGTTGTTTTAGTGATTCAACCGTTTTTCTTTTATGATCCGGTAATCGAATTTGATAATCATCAATCATACCTGAGGTTCCGATTTTTAATGTGTGGCAAAAAATTGTGGGCATCCCGAGTTTGTGCTGCATAAGTTGGAAGAACTCCTGGTAGGTATCAGACAAAATAATGAGTTGATAGTTTTGTCGAATCCAATTCGCGAACTCAACGGCACCCGGTAAAGGATTGATTTCGCATATGACATCTTGGATATCCTTAAAGGTGATCTTGTGTTTATTCAGCGCTTCAAGTCGACTTTTCATCAATTCATCGTAATCGGGGATATCACGAGTGGTTTTGGTTAGTGTTTCAATACCTGTGATTTTGGCAACATCCGGCCAGATTTCAGGCATCAAAATACCTTCAAGATCCAAGCAGACTACGACCATCTTTACCTCTTAAAAAATGATTAACGATTTGGAGTTTTTTTGTTTATAAAAACTAAACGAAAAAACCAGTGTTCACCTGCATTAATAATCGATAATATCTTATAAACGGGCACACACTAACCCCAAAAAGGAACTTGTAATGCCCAGGAAAGCCGCCATTCGCGGTGATGAACAACGGATTGAATTAACGCGTTTGCCATCCAGTCGCACACTGGAATCCGGATCAGTTGACAGAGCGAAAATAGTTCTAATGAGCCTTGAGGAGCTCAAAACAAAGATATTGCTCAACGCTTTGGTATTCGATCGAATAAAGACAGACGGGTTATACCAAAGTTAAAAACTATAAAATCGTACGCGCTTATAAAAGCAGATACAAACGGCATGACACTCTTAAGCTTTTCAAAGCGTTGGATGTTGCTACAGGCAGAATTTTCGGCAAAGTGACGAAAGAAAAAAACAAGCGGATTTCATACGGTTCATGGATGAAATCGTTGCCGAATTACCCCGTAAAAAAGAAATACACGGCATGATCCATTAGTTATACGGCAGTTGGGAGCTAGCGGTCCGATTTGAAGATATCAATTGACAGGAGAATCCAAGTCAATCGAAGAAACGAAACAAGGTGTCATTGAAAAGTCTAAAAGCTATTCAAAGGATATTGGGGAATCAATTGCATCATTCACGGGAGATTTGTATGCGGGAGAGTGAGATTTATGATTCGATGAAATGAGCAATGGTCTGTCCCATCTTGATTTTTTTATCTTGATATAAACTGATAGGATTCACCTGATCTTTTTGAAACAGAAGAATTACCGTGCTGCCTAGCTGAAAGCAACCAATTTCAGCCCCTTTCTTGTAATTCTTTTCAGGCATTACCGGAACATCCAGGGCCGTTGGTTTTTTGCTATTGGTTGTCATCCGATCATAATCCACAGATATTTTGCCAACAACAGTCGCCCCTACTTTGACTAAAACGACAGGACCTTTTTGGGTCTCAATTGGGGTTACGATCCGCTCGTTTAATGCGAACAATCCACCGACATATTTAGTACCTATGCCATTGACAGGCCATAAGTTTCCGGAGAAATAGCTAAATCGATTAACCTTTCCGGCCACGGGGGCATGGATTCTATGATAATCAGCGGGACTTAAATATATTGTAACGAAATAACCATCCCTAAAGTACCGGGCTAAATTTTTTCCTACCAAATCGGTCATTGAATACAACACACCTTTCGCTTGCACCAAAAGTCCGTTTTTAATTGCTCCAAATTCTGCGATTTTACCATCGACAGGACTCACCACCGCGTTTTCATCCCCGTCGACGTGTCGTACATCCGGCTTTAGTTCTCGAGTAAAAAAGTCATTGAAGCACTTAAACGATCCCAGGGGGCGCTTAATCTCACTTAAATTGACTCTATATAATTGACAATATATTTGAATCAGGGACTTCAACAACGGTCTGGGGGCTTTAATATCTGTCAAAATCCCCGCAAGTCGACTCACCAGATTTTTGGGTAGCAGACGAAAAAAGAGATAATTCATAGCAGAAAACTCATTTCGCTTAAAAACAGGTTGGTTCCGATTCAGGCGAGTCATCCGGGACTACTTCCGATTCCGGGCCTCTGCCAAGGATCTGATTTAGTTGATCCGATGTCACAGTTTCGATTTCCAAGAGTTTTTTTGCCAATGCATCAAGTTGGTCTCGATGTTCAGTCAAAATTTCCAAGGCTTTTTGATAGGAAGTTTCCAACATCTCTCGAATTTCAGAATCGACAATTTGTTGAATTTCGTCGGAAATCGTTTCCTCTGGCATATAATCCATTGCTAAATAATTGCCGCTATTGCCTTGAGGAATTGTCAACGCGCCAAGTTTATCACTCATACCCCATTGACAAACCATTTTGTAGGCAAAGTCAGTGGCACTTTTTAAGTCGTTTTCGACACCTGAAGAAAAATCTTCAAAAGCCAGTTCTTCAGCAGCTCTGCCACCAAGCGCGATCATGATTTCGCTGATTAGCTTTACTTTATCCATACTTAATCGTTCACGCTCTGGCAAAAAGGATGTCTGTCCCAACGCATGCCCTCGAGGAATAATAGTGATTTTATGAACCGGGTCCGATTTTTTCACATAAACGCCCACCAAAGCGTGTCCGGCTTCATGATAGGCGGTGGCTTCCTTTTCTTTTTGTTTCATAATGAGCGATTGCCGTTCAGCACCCATCATTATCTTATCCCTGGCCCATTCCAGATCCTCAACCGTGACTTCTTTTTTGTTTTGACGCGCCGCCCAAAGGGCACTCTCATTGACCAAGTTTTCCAACTCAGCACCACTAAATCCGGATGTTCCTTTAGCGATTACACTTAAATCGGTATGATCAGCCAAAACGATTTTTTTACTATGAACTTTTAGAATTTGCTCCCTACCTTTTATATCCGGTAATCCGACATGTACTTGCCGATCAAATCGTCCGGGTCTTAATAGAGCGGGATCTAAAATATCAGAACGGTTGGTTGCGGCTATGGTAATAATCCCTTCTGTACCGTCGAACCCATCCATTTCAACCAATAAGGCATTAAGAGTCTGCTCTCGCTCATCATGTCCGCTTCCCAAGCCAGCACCTCGATGCCGACCCACAGCATCAATCTCATCGATAAACAGAATACAGGGAGCGCTCTTTTTCCCCTCATCAAACAAATCCCTTACCCGACTAGCTCCGACACCAACAAACATCTCTACAAAATCGGAACCGGATATACTAAAAAAAGACACCCCCGCTTCACCGGCGACGGCTTTTGCAAGCAGAGTTTTACCTGTTCCGGGAGGACCTACCATAAGAATACCTTTGGGAATCTTTCCGCCAAGTTTTTGGAACTTCCCCGGATCTTTCAAAAATTCCACAATCTCTGCCAATTCCTCTTTGGCTTCTTCCACACCGGCAACGTTTTCGAAGGTAATACTTAATCCTTCTTCTTTATATTTTTTAGCTTTAGACTTTCCGATAGACATGATTTTGCCTGAACCAGGCATTCGCCGCATCAAAAATATCCATACTCCAATCAGCAGCAACAGAGGGCCCCATTGTAGCAATAACACCAAATACCATGGGTTATTGTCTTCGGGTTTAATTTTTATATCGACATTTTTATTTCTTAAATTATCGATTAAATTGGAGTCATAGGTTCCCAGTGTCCGAAATGCTGAACCATTAACTGTGGAACCGGATATTGCGTTTCCTTGGATCACGACTTGTTCAATCTGTCCTCGATCCACCATGAGTAGAAAATTGCTATAGTCGATTTCAGTATCTGTTTTACCACTCCACCTAAAATTATTAATCAGAGTAAAAAACAGTAGTAGTAGGGCAATACCAGTTAGTAGGGACTTGCTATTCAATGTCGACCTCCGTATTTTTCTACTTGTTATCTTTCAAGAACATAAAGACTTTATTGTATAATTGGTCATCGATTTTGTTCAAGCTCTTTATTCGATCCAGAATTTCGAACACCGAGATCATTGAATGCAGACGATGTCCGGTTTTTTCAATCGTTTCTTTTCCGCCTTGTTCACGATCAATCAATACAACAATATCATCCGTGATCAACCCCTCAGCTTCAAAAACGCCAAATGTTTCCTCCTTAGACGCGCCACTTGTTATCAGATCATCGATAATCAACACACGATTTCCCTTCTCCCAAATTCCCTCAATTTGCTGACCGGTTCCGTAAGCCTTTTTTTCCTTTCGAGCATAAATCATCGGAATTCCGGATTTCAAACTAAACGCGGTAGCTATTGGCAGTGCCGTGTACGGGATCCCGGCGATACAATCAAAGGTAATATCTTTGGCAAGCGTGATAAAGGCTTCGGCAATATCAGCAAGCAAGCGGGGATAACTAACAATGATGCGCAGATCGATATAAACCGGCGAAAGTAATCCCGATTTTAGTTTGAACTCCCCGAACTTTACGGCACCAATGAAAATTAGCGAGTCGATAATTTTTTTTTTCATGATTTTTTTACTGTTGATTGGCTTGAAAAAAGGGCATCATCCCACCTGATTTATCCTCAAATATTGACGCTATTGGCTATTTGCTCAGTTTCTCAAATATTTCCTGATATTTTTGTAAGGTCTTGTTCAACACTTCATCAGGGAGCTCGGGGCCCGGATATGTCTTATCCCAATTCAGTGTTTGCAGATAGTCTCTGATAATCTGTTTGTCATAACTTTTTTGCGAACGTCCGGGGACATAATCATCAGCAGGCCAAAAGCGCGATGAGTCTGGAGTTAGAATTCCACCGATTAGTATCACTTCACCCTTGAGTAAGCCGAATTCAAACTTGGTATCCGCGATGATAATGCCTCGTTCAAGTGCGAATTTAGCTGTCTTTGTATAAAGCATGAGGGCTTTTTCTTTTACCTCATTCAGGATTTTTTCACCGATTTCTTTTTTCAATTCATCTTCTGAGATATTCATGTCATGACCTTCCTTAGCTTTAGTGGAAGGTGTGAAAATCGGGGTTTCCAATTTGGCGGATTCCACCATACCTTGAGGTAGTTCAATCCCACACACTTTCCCGGCGTTTAAATAATCTTTATAACCAGATCCGGAAAGATAACCGCGTACGATGGCTTCCACCTCAATCATGTCTGTTTTCCAAACCAATACGGATCGATCGGGCAGTACGTCAGCATATTCCTGAGCCTCTTGAGGAAACTCGGAAATCTCTGTTGAAATCAAATGATTTTTGATGTCGTTTTTAGCAAACTCGAACCAGAAATTGGAAATTTTATTCAGCATCGCTCCTTTTCCCGGAAGTAAAGTGGGCAACACGACGTCGAATATTGATACATTATCGGTGACGACAATCAGCAATTTATCGTCAAAATCATAAACCTCGCGTACTTTCCCTTTTCGATAAAGCTTGAGGTTGGGGCATAACACATCAGTTTTTTGAAAAGTCATCTCAGTATGGTGATCAATCACTCAAATCAGCGAAGTCATATTAGACGCGGATGAAAGGGTATCAAACCATTATCTGGTACGAACCAAATACTATGGGAAAAGCAGGGATTGAGCAATTGAATTCTTCGCAAGCCATATGTGATTGTTTTGCATCAATAAGGGGAATAGATGTTTATTGTTAATATATTTTGAGTGAGAACAAAAAGATGATTTCTTATTCCATTAATCAATGTTCTTAAAACTTTCTTTGTTTTGTATCTATTCAGAACTTATTAAAAAAGTGCAAAAAAGTTCACTTTTTACTTGACAAGGTTTTTGACGGATTTTTG
>CAZJUM010000157.1:0-6022 GCA_964549175.1 uncultured Pseudomonadota bacterium
TAAACAAAGGGGTACGCCACTTCACTCTTAAACACAAGAATCAACTATAACTCCTGCCGACCTTTGGCTTGGGCTTATTTTTAGTATTATAGCCCAGTTCATATTTATGAATTATGCGAGATTCTTTTATATCTCCGGCAAAGGGCGGATTCGCCATCAATATATCAAACCGAAACTCTTTGTTTCCGCCTTTCTCCGTTTTTAGCTTTTCAAACCGTTCATAGCCCTTGCCGTAAGTGGAAAGCCAGCTTCTGTTCTGTAAAGTCTCATTCCATCTTTCATAATCAAGCGTGTTTAAATGAAGCACGTTTGTCTCACCGTCACCGGTAATGAGTTTTAAGGTGCGGGCGACACGCACAACCTTTTCATCAAAGTCAATGCCAAATACCCTCAGGACGTCCTCTTTTTCCTCAGGCGAAATTTCTTTATTCTCGAACAGGTGGTCAGTAAGCCAGAAGATGGTATGCACGGTAAACCCGCACGACCCTGAGGCACTATCAATCATGTATTCGCCCTTTTGGGGGTTAAGCATTTTAACGCACATATCAATCACGTGCCGGGGAGTGAAATACTGCCCTTTTTCACCTTTAGAGGATTTATTGACAAGGTATTCAAAGGCTTCGTCAATAACCTGTAAATTGGAATTAAAGAGCTTCAGATCTTGAAGGCTTGAGACGCATACCGAAAGGTGAGACGGCGAAAGATCGATCTTGCTTTCTTCGGGGAATACGCCGTACCATTTTGTTTTCGACTCATCAAAGAGTTTCTGGATTTTCTTCTCCAAATCGCCTTCGGACTGCCCGGTGTTCCTAAACTCAAGTGGGCGAAAACACCTGTCATCTATTTCCGCGACAACCTTTTTTATTTTATTAAAGGAGTTTTGTTGCCTCCCTTTTCCATAAGGGGATTGCGTCTTTGCAAGCATGGGGAGATCTTCGTTTTTCATTAAATGATTGATAACAGCCTTATCTTCCCTGCTTTTATATTCATCATAGAGTTTCGTGAATATCAGTTTGAAGACCTCTTCAAATACATCAACCCCGGCATTGGTCAGAACTTCATCTTCCATATCGGTGATAATTGCTTTAAGAGATTTGCCTTCATTGGGGATTTTATCTTTGACGATCAAATCTTTAAGGGTGAAACGTTCCTTCAGAATATCCGCAAGCGTCTGGTCATGGCTGGGGATATCGGTAAGGTCTTCGAAGTAATTCGGGTCTTTACGGTTATAGTGGGGAATCTGCCCGCCGTTTGTCCACACGCCAATAGGGCACCGGTAGCGTTGCAATAGCTTTTTAACTGCTCTTTACCTTTTTTGAGCTTGGGTTTTTTAACCTCAACAATAATATATTCCACCCTAGGGCGGTCTTTATCAAACACCACAATATCAGCGGATTTTGTCTGCCTGCCGAATTGCACAGGGTGTTCAAATTTCAGGCGTTGTTTAGGATAGGCGTAATCTTTAAGGAGCTTTGAGGCGTAGAGCTGACGGACGGCTTCTTCGGGTTTAAGTTGAATTTCTTTTCCGCGGATGAGGCATTCCACATATGGTTTGTTGTTCTTAATGAATATCTTTTTTTCAAGTGCCGTTATCTCATCTTTGGTGAAAATTGAAATATTGTAATTCGTGTCTTTGAATATCGAAAGTAAGGTAATTATCTCTCTTTCTTTTGCCGTTATATACCCCGCTCCTTTAAAAACTTTTCTATATGGTAGACTTGAATTTTATTTGGTTTGACCTTGCCGTTAAGCTAATGGCTGATCGTGGGGAAGGCACACCTAACTCATTGGCGAGCGTCTCCTGTGTGATCTTGTTTTCAAGTCGGTATTGTTCGAGCTTTTTTACCAGCTTTCCATAGGGCTTAAGCTCTCGTGTTTGAGCTTAAAACCTCGATTCCGTTTCTTCCATCGCATTCCCTTCTTTCCATTCGGGCAATGTGATTGTTAAGTCTTGCTATTATTTTGTGAAAGGTGAGACCGGCAAACATGACGTTGACGACCTGGCCCCGAGAATTGAAGAGCTAAAAACACAAATTGACACGCTTGAAAAAGAAATAAAATACTCGAAGAAATAGACACACCTCAAAGTCTGCCTTTTAACGCGCAGAGCTTGAAAGCGTATGCGTAAGACCTTGCCGACCTCTTGAGCAAAGACGCAATCGTTGAGTAAAACCCCTTCCTTCGTTTCTTTATCCAGCGGATTGTTGTTAACCACTCGGAAGCCGGAGTTTTCGATAACATTCCCATAATAAACAACAAAGGCAGAACCTTGAGAAGTGAAACTCTGCCCATGTTACAAATTGGCTCGGTAATATTCTCGGAATAAACGAGCGATATTGACCATTTTAATGCCTTTTGGGCATTCAGCCTCACATTCACCTTCATTGGTACAATTACCAAATCCTTCCTCATCCATAACGCGTACCATGTTTTGCACACGACTTTCTCGTTCGGCTTCACCTTGTGGTAGTAACACCATATGTGAGATTTTGGCACTGACAAACAACATGGCCGAGGCGTTCTTACAAGAGGCTACGCATGCTCCACATCCTATACAGGCAGCGGCATCCATCGCTTGATCAGCGTTTTGTTTGGGGACTGGTATTGAATTGGCTTCCGGAGCACAACCAGTCCGGGCTGAAATAAATCCGCCTGCCTGTACAATACGATCAAACGCGCTACGATCCACCACAAGATCTTTGATAACCGGGAATGCCTTGGCTCGCCAAGGTTCGACAACAATCGTATCACCATCTTTAAATGATCGTATATGAAGTTGACATACTGTGGCTTCTTCTTGAGGGCCATGGGCACGGCCGTTTATGAATAAACTGCACATTCCGCAAATCCCCTCACGGCAGTCGTTATCAACAGCGACCGGATCATCTCCCTGCAGGATAAGCTGTTGATTTAGCGTATCCAGCATTTCGAGGAAGGACATATCCGGTGAAATATCACTAATTTGATATGCAACGAGTTTTCCTTTGGTTTGAGCGTTTTTTTGACGCCAGATTTTTAGTGTCAGATTCACCGTGATATCTCCTATTTATAACTTCTTTGAGTTAGTTTAACGTGTTCAAAATTTAGAGCTTCCTTATGAAGTGTCGGATTTTTACCGACCCCGTTAAACTCCCAGGCAGCCACATAAGTGAAGTCTTCATCGTTTCGTTTGGCTTCACCTTCTTCAGTTTGATGCTCTTCTCTGAAATGGCCGCCACAAGATTCCTCGCGAACTAAAGCGTCATGGACCATAATTTCGGCGAACTCCAGATAGTCAGCAACCCGGCCCGCTTTTTCAATTTCTTGATTGAAATCCTTATCTGTTCCCGGAATTTTGACGTTTTGCCAATATTCTTCCCGCATTTTTGGGATTTTCTCTTTGGCCTTCCTGAGGCCAGCTTCATTTCGACCCATTCCACAATTATCCCAAAGTAGTTTTCCAAGTTCACGATGAAAGTCATCAGCAGTTCGATTTCCTTTGACTTCCATAAGTTGGTTGACTCTGGTTTTGGTGTTGTTTTCAGCAGTCTTAACTTCTTGATGGCTTGTACTGACTTCACTAAGTTCCGTACCGGCAAAATATCCTCCGATGGTATATGGGATGACAAAATATCCATCCGCCAGTCCTTGCATCAGGGCACTGGCACCCAGTCTGTTGGCACCATGATCCGAGAAGTTAGCCTCTCCGAGAACAAATAACCCCGGAATTGTACTTTCGAGATTATAGTCCACCCAGAGTCCACCCATAGTATAATGGATTGCCGGAAAAATTCGCATTGGGACCTCATATGGATTTTCATCGGTGATATGGTGATACATGTCGAACAGATTGCCGTATTTGGCTGCGACAGTGTCTTTTCCCATGCGATGGATAGCGTCCGCAAAATCCAAATATACGGCTTGCTTGGTCGCGCCAATCCCATTTCCTTCGTCACAAACTAGCTTGGCGTTTCTGGAAGCGACATCACGAGGTACTAAGTTGCCAAATGAAGGATACTTTCTTTCGAGATAATAATCTCTTTCTTCTTCCGGAATATCGCTGGCTTTACGTTTATCACCTTTTTTCTTTGGCACCCAGACGCGTCCGTCATTTCGGAGGCTCTCGCTCATCAGTGTTAATTTTGATTGCCGATCGCCGGAGACAGGAATACAAGTTGGATGGATCTGAGTAAAACACGGATTGGCAAAATAGGCACCTTGCTTATGTGCTTTCCAGGTAGCGGTTACATTGCTGGCCATGGCATTGGTGGAGAGGTAGAATGCATTCCCGTACCCACCAGTCGCTAAGACAACAGCATGGGCAGTGTATGATTCCACTTCTCCGGTTATTAGATTTCGGCAGACAATGCCTCGTGCTTTTCCATCAATTAAAACCAATTCCATCATTTCCCGGCGAGGAAACATTTTAACGTTGCCTTCGCCAACTTGACGGCTTAGAGCACTGTATGCACCAAGCAATAATTGCTGTCCGGTTTGCCCTCTGGCATAAAATGTTCTGGAAACCTGAGCCCCTCCAAATGATCGGTTGTCTAATAATCCGCCGTAATCTCTTGCAAATGGGACACCTTGAGCGACACATTGATCGATAATATTGTTACTTACCTGAGCCAATCGATAGACGTTGGCTTCTCGAGCCCTAAAGTCACCGCCTTTGACAGTGTCATGGAATAGTCGATAAATACTGTCTCCGTCATTGCAATAGTTCTTGGCAGCGTTGATTCCTCCTTGTGCGGCGATACTATGAGCACGACGAGGGCTATCCTGAAAACAGAAGTTTAATACATCATATCCGAGTTCAGCCAATGAAGCCGCAGCTGACGCTCCTGCCAGACCGGTTCCAACAACAATGACGCTGAATTTTCTTTTGTTGGCGGGATTAATCAGTTTCAGATCGAACTTGTGTTGATCCCACTTTTTTTCCAGCGGTCCACTCGGTACCTTAGAATCTAAAATAGTCATTTAATTACCCACGCTAAATTTAATATAAAGAAAGTAGATCGGAAAAGATGAAAATCCCAGGGCAACGGTAACGGCGTAAGCTGTTCCGATTTTTTTAATAAACGGTGTATATTTTTTATGATTTAACCCCAGGGTTTGAAATGCGCTCTGAAAGGCATGATTAAGATGAAAGCCCAGAACGATCATCGCGATGACGTAGCCGAACGAGTAATAAACCTCACCAAACCTAACAACTACCAGATCATAAAGGGTTAGCTTATCCGGATTGTATGCGAGATTGTGAGACCAATCACCATACTTAAATGTCCAGATATGGAGGAGTAGAAAGATAAAAACTATAGCTCCGCTGTGAAACATATAGGAGGACATGAATGTTCTGGCCCCCGCTGAAACATCCATTGCGTATTTTTCCGGTCGTGCTTGACGGTTTTCAATGGTCAAGGTCGCTGACGTCAAGATGTGAACAGCGAAGAATAAAACCAAAATCACTTCGGCCACCTTGATTAACGGAGAATGTGATAACAAATTCGAATATGCGTTAAATGTATCTCTCCCCGCATATAAGGAGAAATTCCCCAATAAATGAATCAGGAGAAATGAGCAAAGAAAAAGCCCTGTCAAACTCATCAGTAGCTTTTTCCCGATCGAGGATTTGAAAAAATCAAAAAGCCATCCCATTGAATACCCTCCGGATAGAATTTCATGCTATTGTGCGGCGAAAAATTGGGTAAAATAGTCTAATTGCGTCTTCGAATTAGGAGCCCCTAGAATTTTTTAAAAAGGGGATGAATGCAATAACTATTATCTCAAAAATTGATTTTGGTAATTTTTATTTGTTTTTTGGGAGCATGAATTGATGCCTTTCTTTGTCAATATCTCATAAAACAAATAAAAATTACTTGAACTATAGTTTGTCCCGC
Source organism: uncultured Pseudomonadota bacterium (assembly GCA_964549175.1). Classification (GTDB taxonomy): domain Bacteria; phylum SAR324; class SAR324; order XYD2-FULL-50-16; family XYD2-FULL-50-16; genus CAZJUM01. The sequence continues at coordinate 5,880 of CAZJUM010000157.1, forward strand.
AATGCTTGATACCAAATATTCACGCATGTCACATTATATCGAGATCATGAGTTTGGGTATCCGCATTTCCGGTTTATGCTATTGTGCTGTGAGTTATAGTTGATTCTTGTGTTTGAGAGTGAAGTGGCGTACCCCTTTGTTTA
>CAZJUM010000158.1:0-5995 GCA_964549175.1 uncultured Pseudomonadota bacterium
TCAAGTAAAAAATGAACTTTTTTGCACTTTTTTAATAAGTTCTGAATAGATACGGAGGCGGATACCATTTTTACTCTGACTGATCAAAAACATGGCGAGAAACCATTGATTCGATGGTACCTGGCACAGACTGAAAAATCGCATTATTTGTAACAGACGTCTGATACTCGCGTCGTGTACATTGATATAGCTTTCCTGATTCAATAAAGCAATGATTTCGGTGACTACACAATGAACAATAATAATCTGATGGCCACCGAAAGGACTCCAAAGATCCGCGACATTTTTCTTCGGCTCCATAAAGCTTCAGGAAGTCGAAAATACTGAGTTCTTTTTGAAATTGGATTTCACTTTTTTCATATCGCCCCCGCTGAATGCTTCATGAAACCATAGGGTAAACATACGTTCTTAATCAGGAGATGTCAATAGTCAGTACCCAGAAAACAAAATAAGGCTTGAGCTTGAAATTCAGTCACCTCGAATTGATCGATCAGCGCTTAAAAAGGAGAGAAAACTCCAACCATTTATTTTGGTCGTGGATTTTGGTAAATGGCTCCTTTCAATTTATAGGATACCTCGCTATTTTATAAGATGAGCTCTGATATAATCATTGGTTAATTTGAAATAGCTTGTTTTTGATGAAGGTCACTAATATTAATGGTTCTGCCGCATATGTCCACTATTTCAAGCAAAACAAACAGGATGATCATAAATACATGACGGAACGCATTGATGCTTTGAAATTATGGTGAAAGGTGTTCGGGGTTGCGGAAAATTGAGAATGAGTTTTTAACACAGCTAAGAATCTGGATAACATATTAAGCACAATTTTGATCATGCCCGGGAAAACCTTTGCTTCCCATATGCATTTATTCATATTACCCGCTTTCGACTTTTATCAGATTTCCGAATTAAAAGATCACCTTTGCCAGGCCTGCCGCAAAAAATTCGTACTAAGCGTCATATCTGGGAAACGCTTGTCACTCACATAATCGCTTAAGTTTGTTAAATCTGTTGCGCCAAAAGATAAAAACAGATATTGTTTAGATCAGTCAAACCCAGCAGGTGGCTTTAGTTAGGTAATTTGAGAACGCAACGTGGCGTTTTTAGAAATAATATGTTATTTTAGCTACCTACCCGGAAATCACAAATTGGTTTTAAATGGGATAATGGATTGGGCATCTTGAAACATTTAGTTACAATTCGATGAGATAGAAGCTAGTTTGAATGTGAAATAATTTTGAACACGAAATAATCACTCTCGATGAAAAATAGAGAGTGTTTTGCCATATAACCAAGAGTATCCGTTTTATTTATCCACGGAACCGATTATTAAAGAAGGACTCGGTTTTGCAAAAATATAAAAACCAGTACACAGGCACGAAATAATCTGAATTGCTAATTAGTGATATAAAGTAAAACTATATTTGTTTAATAGAACTTAAAGTATACTGATACCAAAGCTTAAAAGTAATTTTGGGTATTGATAATTCATTGACTCGTTAAAATTTAATTATCATTTTTTGAACATAGCATAAACGAATCGAATCAACACTGGCAGGGCGGAACGTTGTTTTACCAATCCCTCAAAACAATGATTCTCAAATCCATAATTACTGAGATCAATGATTAACGAACCAATTAGGCGGTGGTTAACGATATGATATTAAATATTAAGAAGATGATTATGAGTTAGATAGTATCACTAAAACCGATAGGACTCTGACACTCAAGAAAAATATATTCAAAAGAGTTGAAAGAGTGGTAAGTTGTTTCGTGCGAATTGTGTGCGTAGTTAATTCTAAACACAATGAGAAAACAAATAATCACGAATCATACCAAGCATGAGATCAGGATTGCGTTGGTTGAGGATGGTGTTGTATCCGAAATATTTTACGAGAGGGTGAAGAATAAAAGCGTTGTCGGAAACATATATAAAGGGAAGGTTTTAAAGGTTCTGCCGGGAATGGAGGCCGCGTTTGTTGATATTGGGTTGGAAAAAGCGACTTTCTTATATGTGGATGATATCCGAACGGAATCCCGGCAAGTTGATTATGATAGTAATGACGCCATCGCGAACAGCAAAGATTCCGGTGTCAAACCTAAAGGCTCTGACGACCAAGAGCGCACAAAACCCAATATATCCTCCTTAATTCAAGAAGGTCAGGATATCATGGTTCAAGTATCCAAGGGGCCTATTGGCACTAAAGGTGCCCGGGTTATCTGCAATAATGTTTCCATCCCCGGTCGAAATCTGGTGTTTTTGCCTTATGTTGACAGTGTGGGCGTTTCCCGACAGATACGTGATGAGCGTGAGCGTACACGATTGAGAAAAATCGTCTCCAAGCTGAAACCGGATGGCGCCGGATTTATCGTGAGAACCGCGGCCTCTGAACGCTCCGAAGATGAATTCAAATATGATATTGACTATCTAAGCTCTAACTGGGCCAATGTTGAGAAGAAGTCCAAAACATATCGCGCGCCGGCCATATTATACGAAGACCTTAACCTGACATTTCGTACTATACGAGACATGTTGGCTTATGATGTTGATGCCTTGGTGATTGATGATCAATACGAATTCGAAAAGATCAAAAAGTACCTGACTACTTACCTGCCTCAGTTTTCCAATAAACTAAAGCACTTTCGACATAAAACATCTATTTTTGATGCCTATGGTGTAACCAAGGAAATCGATCATGCTTTGAGTCGAAAAGTGTGGTTGAAGTCCGGAGGTCATTTGGTTTTCGATCAAGCAGAAGCGTTAACCGCTATTGACGTTAATACCGGTCGATTTACGGGGTCAAAGAATCATGAGGAAACGATTCTGACGACGAACCTGGAAGCCGCCGAAGAAATTGCTCACCAATTGAGATTGAGGGATATTGGCGGAATTATCATTATTGATTTCATTGACATGGAGTCTCAGGAAAACCGCCAAACTGTTTATACCACCTTAAAATATCAATTAAAAAGGGATAAAGCCAGAACCAAAGTATTACCAATTTCAGAAATTGGATTGGTTGAAATGACCCGAAGGCGCAATCGTGAAAATCTTGGTCGGTTTTTAAGAACCATTTGTCCTTATTGTAACGGAACCGCTCGTGTTATTTCACCTGCGACCACCATTTATGAAATATACCAGGAGATCTCTCGTATTTCCAAAGACAACAAGTCACCGCAGAATCTATTGGTCGGTTTGCATCCGGATGTGGCTGAGTATTTGGAAACAGAAGAATTAGATACATTTCGGATGATGGAACGACAAATCAAAGGGACTATTTCAATTCAAACATCCGGAGGGTATCATCATGGGCAGTACGAAATTCTGGAGATTTAATGGAAATCATTGTTGTCGGTGAACACTTGATTTCAAAACGGCTTGATGTTGCTTTAAGCCATCACCCCAAAATTGCCTCACGCTCCGAGGCGAAAAGACTGATCAAGGAATCGTTGGTGAGTATCAACGATTCCTTTGATCATATCAAACCCAAGCGTATTCTTAAGGCTGGTGATATCATTTCCTTTATTGTCAGACAGGTGACTGAATCTTCTTGGGAGGCCGTGCCTTACGCATTAGATATTGTGTTTGAAGATAATTATCTTTTGGTAGTCAACAAGCCAAGAGGGATGGTAGTTCATCCGGCGGTTGGTCATCCCAATAATACATTGGTGAACTATCTGCTTTATCATACTTCATTGTCAGGGATTGATTCGACGCGACCGGGGATTGTGCATCGTATTGATAAAGATACCTCTGGACTGCTGGTCGTTGCGAAAGATAATCGTACCCATGAACATTTGGCGGAACAATTTGCCGCTCATACCGCAAAAAGAAAATACCAGGGTATCGTTTGGGGAGTCCCGGATTATCATAAAGGCACCATTGATCAACCATTGGGGAGACATCCGCTTGATCGGAAAAAGTTTGCGATCCGCGAAAACGGGAAAGCCGCTATTACACATTGGCGTGTTGTTGAAAAATATCAACATTTGAGTCTTTTTGAATGTCGATTGGAAACGGGGCGCACTCATCAGATTCGAGTTCATTTAAGCTCTGTTGGCCACTCATTGCTTGGTGATTTGGTATACGGTAAATTTCGACACTACGCGGGTGAATATCCTGAGGATTTGCGGCTGACCTTAAAACGATTCACAGGCCAGGCACTTCATGCCAAAACACTGGGATTTATACATCCACAAACCCAAAAAGCCATCCGGTTTCAATCTGATTTACCGCAAGATATGAAAACGACAATTGACGCTTTAAGGTCGAATTTAAACCAATCATAAGAGTCAACTCATAGCTGACACCCCCCTCAACTTTGGGGCATTCATGAATCAATCGAAATCAGATATTTGAAGCTCAAAGAACTGCGATGATTTTTAATACTTGATGTGGTGCTTATGGAAAGTGGTGTGACACGAAGAATTCCGGGAAAATCAGGATTTTATTTCGCTGCGGAGATTCCCGTAACTTCTAAAGGCAGAGAGCATTCATTGGCATATTTCATCCAAGAGCGAGGGATTATTGTTCCCTTTTAAACAGGTCACGGTAAGTTTTATAACGAGGTTTTTTTCGAATCCAAGAAGATTACAGACCTAGCCAAATCCGATCGTGATAATGCCTCCCGGGGTGGGAGGCATTGTGTATTATTCCCTAATCCCGACTCATTCCTAAGATCCTGAGTAAAGCCAGGAAGAGATTTAAGATATCTAAGTATAATGACAGTGTCGCGGAGATGTATTCATCCGTCGGGTAACGACGCATGATGTTAAATGTGTCATAAATGATGAATCCACTGAATAGGAACACCGCGACGCAAGAAATGAAAAACGACGCCCAGGCATTACCAAATAAAAATACATTCAATAGACTACCCACGATCAGTAAAATCAATCCGGTGGTTAACATGCCACCCATAAAAGAAAAGTCCTTTTTTGATGTAATGGTGTAGAGTGTTAAACCGAAGAAGATAACACCGGTTAACAATAACGCGTTGACGACAACATCTCCTGTGTAACTAAGTGCGACCGGCGCAATAGTTACACCGGTTAATCCCGTAAATGTAAACAAGGCGATTAATCCTAAAGTTTCTTTTTTTCTGGCCCACATGGTAAAGAAAATCGCGGCAATCTCCAAAACAAAAAAGACCATGTAATTGCTGAGGACGATATATAGAAATTGTTCATTGGTTCCTGTCATCCAGGCTGCGCCGGCAGCGACCAGGATACTCAATGATAATAATCCATATACTTTTTTTAGAAAAGCCAAACGCTCTCCTACCGGGGCTTCCGCTACGACTCTTTGATAGCCGACAGACCTTTGCATATTTTTTCTCCGAATTATCGTTAGTGATATGAAAGGATTCCTGAAATACCTATTAAACGTTCAAGCCAATCAAATCGTAAGAACTATTGAAGCTGACGGTCGACATCAAATTAACTGATTTGACCGCTTACCGGAATATGCCATTGATTTGACGGATTGTTTAACCTGGTTTTGTTCAGTTGATCCCAAAAACAAAAAAGTTTCCCATAAGGCATTAACCTGAATGTAGTCTGATTGAAATAACTTGACAAGGGGATTCATCCTCTTTTGTTGGCTTTGCATCCTGGGCGCAAGCCAGATATTTGGTCTTAAAATCAGGATCCTTTTGAATCTAAGCGTCATCATACAAGAGGTCGATCAATCAGCGGCTTGTTATCTCATCCCGAAAATTTTGTGTTGGTTTCTTTCAGGTGGCTTCTCATAACCTTTTCCATCAGCCGCAACGCAATAGTGATACCAATAAAATCATTCCGGGCGCTTCAACACGTTCAGCTAATTTCTCTCTGATGGCTCCATAGTCTCGAAGAACTATGGAGTCTGTATGATTTTACCTTAAGACTCCGCAAGGCTACGCCATTATGGAGCCACCGGGGGCTTTAAAAGCGGACTTTTTTGTTCTGTATGTGCTTAAAATCTATTTTTATTTTTCAGCGGCGTCAGGGG
>CAZJUM010000159.1:0-5981 GCA_964549175.1 uncultured Pseudomonadota bacterium
TCGCTATATGGAAAGGCCTGAAGGGCCGAAGATGAAGTGCTCTGAGCAGTTACAAAACAACAACCTCGTAAGAATGATATGGCCCAAGAAATTGAACGAAAATTTCGCGTAAAAGAGGGTGCCTGGCGCCAGGCAAAAGGAGTTCGATACCGGCAGGGCTATTTAAATAGTGCCAAGGAGCGCATTGTGCGTGTGCGCACCATCGGCGATAAGGGCTACCTGACCATCAAGGGCCTTACCGTAGGGGCATCGCGCATGGAATTCGAATATAAAATTGCTCTTCAGGACGCCAATGAACTGCTAAATATTTGCGAAAAACCGCTGATAGAGAAAATCCGCTATACGGTGGAAGATGGGGGTATGGTCTGGGAAATTGATGAATTTGCAGGGGATAACCAGGGATTAATGGTTGCCGAGGTGGAACTGGAAAGCGAAGATCAACGGTTTCCCAAACCCGATTGGATTGGAAAAGAGGTGACCGACGATCCACGCTATTTTAATTCCAACCTGATCAAAAATCCATATTCAAAATGGTAAATGTCAGGCTATGTATATTGTCATAAATTCCGGGTTTGTATGCGCAAAATGCGGCCAAGTTACAGGAAAAAAAACGGTTGCCTAAACCAGTTGCTTTAAGGTAGTAATCTACATTATGCGTTTTTTGGTAAGTCGTTTTAGATACAGCGATTTGAGGTTGATACCCAAATCAATATACGAATAATAGATATCGATTAGCGTTAGGTTGTCTATTTTCGTACATCTACAATTTGGTGAAAAATTATGAAAACCATATTTCTGGTCCGACATGCCAAATCTAGTTGGAAATATCCTAGCTTGGATGATTTCGAAAGACCCCTGAACAAGCGAGGCCGTACGAGCGCCCCGTTTATGGGGGCAATTCTTAAAAAATTAAATGTGGCACCGGACCTCATTGTATCTAGTCCGGCAAACAGGGCTTCCACGACGGCAAGGATTATTGCCGATAAGATCAGGTATCCTCTGGACAACATTTGCTACAGCGAAAGCATGTATGCATTCAGTGCCAATGCCCTCATCGACATTGTCGAACACTTAGACGATGTTTTAGATAAAGTGATGCTAGTCGGTCATAATCCAGCCTTAACCGACTTGGCAAATTATATCGGCAACAAACCTATCAGCAATATTCCAACCAGCGGCGTATTCTGTGTGCAGTTGGATATTTCATCCTGGAAAAATATTAGCGCACATTGCGGTAAAGTAAAGTTCTTCGAGTTTCCCAAGAAACATTCTTCATGATTCTCAATTATGCGGTTCAATGACAGTGCCTGCAACTTCAAGAGAGGTGCCGGACACGACAGCAGAAAAATGGGGGCCTAAAAAAATAGCGCATTCATATCTGGAACACTGTCCGCAGTAAGGTCATCGGCCTATTTCACGTGACCTGTCAGAGGTCATTTCCGGCCGGCATAAACTTCAAGGGCAATGCGGCCAAGTGGGCTGCATTGACTGTTTTCTTTGGTAGCTTGCATGGAGAGTATGCCCTGTTTTTTACGACTACACACAAACCTTGATTAAATCCTAAAAAGTTCGCTAGATGATTCTTGACCACATTATGACGTGTCTAAAGTCAAATCATTATTCATATATTGTGGTCATAATCTAAAATTTCGACTTTTTACGAGACCATCAAACCTTGACAGTAAGTAACTTTTTACTATATGTAGCGAAACAGAATTTTATCCTTAACTGTGAGGAATATACTATGAAGGTTAAAAAATTATTGGACAAAAAAGGGCACGCTGTTTATTCCGCCTCGCCGGAAACAACCGTTTTCGAGGCCTTGCAGATGATGGCTGAAAAAGAGATTGGCGCACTTGTGATTCTTGAAGGCGGTAAAATGGTGGGAATTCTATCCGAGCGAGATTACGCCCGTAAAGTGATCCTCAAGGGCAAGGCCTCCAAGGAGACCCTGGTACGGGATATCATGTCAACCAAGGTTATTCACATCGACCCTGAAGCGCGAGTTGAAAAGTGTCTGAGCTTGATGACGAAACATCAATTCCGCCATTTGCCGGTGCTGAAGGAGGATCGGCTGGTCGGGGTCCTCTCCATTGAAGATGTAAGGAGTGTAACTTAATTTGGGTTTTTAAATGCTTTGAGACCACAGTCTGCTTTCATCCTGCTGTTCAACTGGCGTATAGTGTCACACTATCTTAAAAATCCTTGTAACTACTCAGAGCACTTCATCTTCGGCCCTTCAGGCCTTTCCATATAGCGATGCTATTATGAAAAGACCTGAATGACCGAACCTAAAGCACTCTGAGCAGTTACAGTTCGAGATACAATCGTTATAGTTCGTGCTTTTTTGTGCTTTTTGCCATTACGCTGAGTAGTTACAAATCCTTTAACAATACATACGCCTTTGCATCATTTTTGTATTTAGTTCAAATCTCATACCTGCGGAGGTTGAAGTATCATGAAAACAACCAGCACCTTTAGCAGTTTGCTCCGGCAATCTCCTTTCAGACAAGTGCAGGAACACATGCGAATCGTATCTCAATGTATCGCTGAAATTCCGCCTTTGTTTGATGCTTTGATTAAAAAAGACCGGGAACAGGTTCAAACTGTGTCCGACAGAATTGGAGAACTGGAGAGCCAAGCCGATGACCTCAAAAACGAGTTCCGCCTTGGCATGCCTAAACCGCTTTTATTGGCAGTAGACAGAAGAGACCTTCTGGAACTTATCCACGAGCAGGATTCTATTGCCGATGTCACCGAAAAAATTTGCGGAATTTTAACCGTATATGAAATGGAGGTTCCCGAAGCAATAAAAACACTTCTCTTGGAGCTCATCCAACAGACAATGGATATAAGCTCAAAGGCAGTTGAAATTGTTGAACAGCTAGATGAACTTTTAGCCGTCGGCTTTATCGGCAAACAATCTAACATCGTTACGGAAAAAGTCGCCACTTTGAAGCGTAGCGAGCATAATATCGATAAGTTGTTGAAAAAAATTAACTATGCCCTTTTTTCCATTGAAGATCAGATGAAACCGGTGGCGGTGATGCTGTGGTACAACGTAATCGAAATGATCGGTGAGATTTCCAATAAAGCCGAAAATGTGGGTGATCGTCTAATGCTGTTTTTATCAAAGTAGCGTGCTGGAAAGGAAATAAGAATGGAAATCATTGCTGCGTATGGCACCGTTTTTATCATTTTGGCGGTAGTATTCGGTTTCTATATGACCTGGGGGGTCGGAGCGAATGATCTAGCCAATGCCATGGGTACTTCCGTCGGGGCCGGCGCGGTTACCGTCAAACAAGCCATCGGAATTGCTATCTGTTTTGAATTCCTCGGGGCAGTATTAGCGGGAGGGCATGTTACCAAGACGATTCGTAAAGGGATCGTCGATCCCACGCCCATCATTAACAACCCCGAAATACTGGTCTTCGGGATGCTTGCCGCACTGTTAGCCGCGGCCGTCTGGTTAATGATTGCTTCTTCCAAAGGCTGGCCGGTTTCCACAACCCATTCGATTGTGGGTGCCGTCGTCGGTTTTGCGATTGTGGGCATCGGCCCCCAATCTGTCCAGTGGGATAAAATCGCTGGGATCGTTTTCAGTTGGGTTATCTCACCGGCGATTGGGGGTACCCTTAGCTTCCTATTGGTGATGAGCACGCGCAAGCTGATTCTAGATACGGAGACACCCCTTAAAAATGCTAAAAAATATGCCCCTTTTTATGTTTTCCTGGTTGGTTTTATTATCTCGCTGGTCACCCTGTTTAAAGGCCTAAAACATCTTAAGCTTGAGCTTCCAGTCTGGGGAAGCTTTGGTGTCGCCATCTGTATTGGCATACTTACCGCTTTGATCGGCTGGTTATTTATAAAAAGAGTTAGTGACGATGAAAATGCCGATCAATCCTTTCAATTTGCCAGCGTTGAAAAAGTATTTACGCCGATGATGTTATTTACTGCCTGTGCGATGGCATTTGCCCATGGCTCCAATGATGTTGCCAATGGAATCGGCCCCTTAGCCGCTGTGGTCAGCATTGTCAGTTCCGGCGGTGAAGTGCTTCAGAAATCCGCGCTACCCCTTTGGGTCCTTGTGTTGGGAGGCCTCGGCATCGTAACGGGTCTTGTAACCCTTGGCTATCGCGTTATGCTGACTGTAGGTAAAAAAATCACCGAGCTGACTCCATCCCGCGGGTTCTGTGCTGAGCTCGCAGCAGCCTCTACGGTTGTCATCGCTTCCCGCGCCGGTATGCCGGTCTCTACGACCCACATTTTGGTGGGTGCTGTATTAGGGGTCGGTTTAGCTCGCGGGCTTGGCGCACTCGATTTGAGAGTCGTATTAAACATCATCGTCTCCTGGCTATTAACCTTGCCGGCCGGGGGTATCTTGGCGATGCTTTTCTTCTTTACCCTGAAAGGCATATTTAGTTAGCCCTACACGTCTGTGGCTTCATGCTTTTGCGGCAGGGTATTGATGATATCCCGCACGTCCTCTGTAGGGTAGCATAACGGAACCATCTTTCCGGCAACCCGGGTAAACACGCCAATGGAATCGGGTCTTGCGCTAAAGACAATATGATGGTTCTCAATATTACCGGCATTCATCCAGAAGGTCTCTTTTTCGGTGAGGGGATTGTGACCGACGATAAATGGGAGCCCTGGTTGAAGGCCCAGCCCGTCTCGAAACCGTTTTATGTCTCTGCGAGTATATCCGCCGGGATAGATCGGCCTTTTTAGGCGATTGAGAATTAACTGCTCGATCAAGGCCGGTTCTTCGTGGGCGTCGATTAACATTTCCATGCTCACCCTGTGAAAAGGTGGGGAAGCATGACAGGCCAGAAAGTCCTTGGTGACCACCACTAAAGGTAACTGGTCATAGTATCGATCTAACTCCCGTTTATAGTCTGCACCCCGTTCGTCCAAAACATGCTTTTCCCAGAGCATTCCCTGGGGAATTCCCCCTTTGGAAACAGCTGGAGAAAAACTATCGTGATTGCCTCGGACAATAAATACCTGGTCCGGGAACCTTATTTTCAGCTTAAAAATGAAATCCATCATCAGCATTGAGCTGCTCATATCCTCCAGCTGACCATCAATTTCCGAATGGACGACATCCCCAAGGATGATCAAAAGTGCGGTGCCATTTAGCAGAGATTCCAGGAATTGATTTTCGGTAAGCAGATGGATCAGGTTATCGATCCGGGCATGGAGGTCGCCGATGATAATGGGCGTCATCTTATTGGGAGTCATTACCACGGCACCCGGCCGGCCCTGGGAATTTTTGGGCCGGTACGCCTCCTGAGACAAAATTGTATTGACCTTTTCCAAAGACGAATGGGCCTCTGGCAAATCTAGCTGTTGAATCGGTCCCCCAAAAATTTCCTGAATCTGATATAGTTTTGCCTCTCTTTGGTGTGCCAGCCGTTCAATCTCATCAGGATTTCTTATTACAGATATGGTGGTACCCGCGTTGGAGTGTAGGTCTTGGAAAATAATGGCATCACCCAGATTAGTAATGCTCAGATGGCGTCTGTTTACCTGGTCCGAATAGCCAAGAAGGGTTGTTTGTTCCGAATCCCCCCTGCCTAGCACCAGTTTCTTGCCTTGCTCCAGGCGAATAAACGCGCTGATATCGGCGTAGTAGTGGTCGGAGTTAAACAGGATAAAACTGTCCGGAGACTTTTCCGCCCGTGATTTTAAGCACGATTGTGGATAGAGATGCAAGCGGGTATCATCGGGTACAAGGTTGATTTGAAACGGCAATCCTTGAAAGGGCACCTTAATTCCCTCTCCCCTGAGGTGCTTTTCAGCGCTTAGGGTCACACTCTCATAACTCTCTGAGATTGCGAAGAGGGATTTGGCCTTTTTGAATATACCCATAGCGTTTTTCTCAAAGCGAAGATGTGATGAAACACCGAACCAAGAACTCTATATTTAATGTAACTACTCAGAGCACTTCATCTTCGGCCCTTCAGGCCTTTCCATAT
>CAZJUM010000160.1:0-5962 GCA_964549175.1 uncultured Pseudomonadota bacterium
CAGGTTGCATCATTGCTGCAAAGTCGATCCTGGAGAATAACTGCGCCCATCAGGGCTGTCAGCGAGCTGGCAAGGAAAGCGAAATTAAACATAATCACTTTCATAAAAAAAAGAATCTTGTCTGCAATTCACTTTGGCATCCGAGTCGTTGAAAGGCAGACATGGTTGAAAAAATGGATTGCTAGAGCATTGATGCATTTTCCCTCTCTTAATGCGCGCTTACGACACATAATCTCCCATAGCCGCGTTCATGTCCCGGAGGCTGAATCTGGAACTAGCTTCATAGCGCCTGATCTGGAATTGTTAGCAGTTAATACAACCGATATTGCTTTACCTAAAAGAAAAGGCGAAAGATATCTATATGTCTATGCTGACCATACAGTCAGCTACGAATCAAACACAGGGGTGCAAAGGGTGGCACGCACTTTGTCGCGTGGCCTACTAGAAGCAGGTGAACAGGTTAGATTTGTTAAATGGGATGCACAATCTCAACAGTGCATTTTAATCAATCTTCAAGAGCGTCAAGCACTGTCAAAATGGAATGGCCCTTCGATCTCTCCTCAGGAAGCAGCAATTTATTCTTCGCCTGAAAAAGATAAGGTTGCAATAGAGCCAGTCCCACAAGGAGAAAATCATTGGCTCATTGTGCCTGAGGTGCCTTACATTAACAACCACAAGCGGCCCGTCACGCTAGAGTTAATCATGTGGGCCAAGCGCTCTCATTTCAAAACTGGATTTGTCTTTTATGATGCGGCTCCGCTTTTGCGCGAAGAGCTAGAAGATGTAGCAGAAATCCATGCGCAATATATGCAGCATCTTTTATTGGCTGATGCGGTTTGGCCTGTATCTGATTGGTCCAAGGCAGATTTGATTTCATACTGGATCAAGAACCAATTAGCCGATAAAAATACTATGCCGGAAGTCGTTACCCAAACCTTACCTATTGAGATTGGTGTGCCCCGTGCAGATAGTGCTTGCCCCAGTGACACACGCATATTATCAGTCGGCTCAATCACCCCGCATAGAAATCAGGCCACATTGCTTGAGGCGTTCTTGAACTATTGCAGGAAGAATCCCAAAACGCCATGGCGACTTACTTTAATCGGGCATATATCTCCTTTGCTGGCAAAGCAAATATCAAAGGCTTGCAAAAGCGGATATGTAGATTATTGCAGCCATATTTCAGATTCTGAACTTAGTGATTTATATAGCAGGTGTGGATTTACGGTTTTCCCATCTGTGCAAGAAGGCTTTGGCTTACCCATCTTGGAAAGTTTATGGGCCGGGAAGCCGTGTATTTGCGCGAATTTTGGCTCAATGGATGAAGTGGCCCGTGGTGGTGGGTGTTTGACGGTTGATACCAAAGATGTGGCCTTGCTTGAGGAAGCAATTGTTACGCTTATTAATGATGATGGTTTAAGGCACCATCTGAGTAATGAGGCGATAAAGCGTAGCATTAAAAGTCCGATGGAATATGCAGTCGGAATCTCGTCTTACATTGATGAAAAAGGGCTGCCTATCAGTGAACTAGGCACCATCTATTACTGGATTGATTCCACCATACTGTTTTACGGAAATACTGGCATACAAAGAGTTTCCCGGCAATTAGCCCGGGCATGGACGGAAATTGGCGTGAAACTAATAGCTGTGAAATGGGGCGGTGAAGACCAACCTATGATTCCCGCCTCAGACGAAGATTTGGCGATCTTTTCAGAATGGAACGGCCCCCGCGTGAATAGTTATGCTGAATGGGTTGATCCTGGTGATTGTAAAAACGGATGGTTTTTTATGCCCGAAATTCCGTCGAACAGGTCAGCGCATGAACGTCAAAAACTGATGCAAACTGTCAGGTCAAACAGTTTAAAAACGGCGGTGGTATTCCATGATGCCATTCCGCTTAAAATGAATAAAATATATCCCGCCGATTATTCTAACGTCCATAAACAATACATGATAGAATTGTTTGAATATGACTTGATTTTCCCGATCTCTCGTTTCACTAGCTCTGATATAGAGTGGTTTCTATCTTCTGTTATTTCGCGACCTCACGGCCTTACCAACAAGATTAAAGCAAACCCCCTAGCTGAGGAATTTGCTGAATCAGATAGAGTAAAAAAGAAAAAAGAAAAAAACTCAAACGATGTAAATATTCTATGTGTTGGCGTGGTTGAACCACGCAAGAACCATGAAAAGTTCCTTCAGGCTTTTATAACTGCAGCCGGTCAGTTATCTGAACAGGGTCTATCTTTGAACCTTAATATTATCGGCGGGTCTATTAGCTTAGAACCGGATCTGGTCTTAAGGGTAAGGGCCATCGTCAGCTCATATGACAATATTAACTGGGAAGAAAATACAGATGACACGAGGCTCCAAGAACTCTACGAAGAATGTGATTTTACCATTTATCCTTCTATTGAAGAAGGGTTTGGGATGCCTATTGTAGAGAGCCTGTGGTTTGGTAAGCCTTGCATCGCAGCAAATTTTGGGGCTATGAAAGAGGTCGGTAATGGTGGCGGCGTACTTGCTGTAGATACGACAAATGTGGATGCAATGGCCGAGTCAATAGCTCTTTTAGCCCGTGATAAAGAACTTCTTGATCAGCTTACTACCGAGTGTTTTTCCAGAAAATTTAAAAGCTGGCAGGATTATGCCGCCGAAATCTCTTTACGGATGCAGGAAATTCAGCCAAAAGCCCTGCCGCAATTCCAAGCACTGAAACCAGGCGATCTGACATCACGATCTAATGCAATGAATGTCCTCAAAAGACCCATATTGTCTGTCTGTATCAGTACCTATAACAGGGCTGAGTGGTTAGCCTCTTCCTTGCGGAACTGGACAGCTCAACACCCCACCCCTCATCAGGATGTAGAACTTTTTATATGCGATAATGCCTCAAGCGACCATACTTCAGAGATTGTCCAGCCCTATCTGGATCGGTCTGACTTTGTTTATCATAAAAATACTGTTAATGTTGGGATGTTAGGCAATCTTCGTGAAACGGCTCATCTTGCACAAGGCAATTATATATGGATTATCGGTGATGATGATTTGTTATTGCCGGGTGCCATTGATCGCGTCTTGAATGTTATAAACAACAATCAAGATATCGCATTGGTTTACCTAAATTATGCCTATACGAGAGAGGATGACGCACGCAATATCAAAGATATGGAAAAATTCTTTAAGGAAGCTACACCGATAGCTCCTGCCGAGGAGGACAGAATCGGCCCCATACGCGATATCTGTGCCAGGAATGAAAATTTCTTCACGGCAATTTATACCTTGGTTTTTAGGCGCGATCATGCGCTTCTGGCTTATTCGCAAGATACATCGGGCAGACCATTTTCTTCTATGCTGACCTGCATACCGACTACGCATTACGTATTGAACCATATGATGGATGAATCAGGCGTATGGGTTGGGGAGCCTCAACTGGTTGTCAATATGAATGTATCCTGGATGAAATATGCCTCCCTGTGGATTTTGGAGCGCATACCAGAAGTTTATGAAGTGGCCGAGCAAAAAGGAGTCAGTTCAACCGAGATGGATCGCTGGTGGTTGCATACCTTGCCCGGCGCAGTACATTTCTTTGAGGAAATCTACACACATGACCCTCTTGATAATGCCAAATTTTTCTCACCGGAGATTTTTGTCAGAAGATTTAAACATCTTCCCGAGTTCGCTCATTTTGAAGCGAGATTGAAAACAGTGTATCAATTAGCACATGACAAGGGGCATCCTGCTGCCAGATTGCCTGTACACCATGTGTTTATTTAATGACCATACAATGGAGGCATTAAGTGAAAGAATATAAAGAAATACAAGCTTGCCGATTGTGCAAGACTAAGAATTTAGTCTCAGTTTTGAACCTTGGTGAACAGGCTCTGACAGGGGTGTTTCCTTTATATGAATATTTGTGCCTGCTTTACTGAGCGGCAAAACAAACATCTTTTGGAAATATTCTCATGAAAAAAGCCCTTGTAACCGGAGTAACAGGTCAAGATGGAGCCTACCTAACCCAGTTGCTGCTAGAGAAAAATTATAAAGTTTACGGCACTTTTCGTCGTACCGCTTCCATATATTTCTGGCGCTTAGATGAGTTGGGCGTGCTGAACCATCGGAATCTAAAGCTTGTAGAATATGATTTATGTGATTTTGGGTCGAATATTCGACTGTTAGAAACCACGCAGCCAGATGAAGTCTACAACCTTGCGGCACAAAGCTTTGTAGGGGTTTCTTTTGATCAACCAATTCTTACCGGCCAAACCACGGGTATTGGTGCCGTTAACTTGTTAGAGGCGATTAGGATTGTAAATCCTGAAATTCGTTTTTACCAAGCATCAACATCCGAAATGTTTGGCCTGGCGAAAGAAGTACCGCAGTCAGAAACAACCACCTTATATCCAAGAAGCCCATATGGTTGTGCTAAGGTTTATGCCCACCACATGACCATCAACTATCGAGAAAGTTACGGTATATTCGGAACCAGTGGAATACTTTTTAACCATGAGTCTCCTTTGCGCGGCCTTGAATTTGTAACCCGTAAAATTACCGATGGGCTTGCGCGTGTAAAACTAGGCAAACAAACACATATTGAATTGGGCAATCTAGAAGCCAAGCGTGATTGGGGTTTTGCGAAGGACTATGTTGACGGGATATGGCGCATGCTACAAGCCAAAGAGCCGGATGTTTATGTTCTGGCCACCGGACGAACCGAAACTGTACGAACGTTTGTTGAGATGAGCTGCCTTGCGTTAGATATTGATATTGCTTGGGAAGGAAAAGGTGTAAATGAGGTGGGTATTGATAGAAAAACAGGTAAAAGAATAGTTGAAATTAACCCTAAATTCTATCGACCGGCTGAAGTGGATCAACTCATTGGTGATCCCGCTAAAGCTAAGGCTGAACTTGGCTGGGAGGCGAAAACCAGCTTAGAAAATTTATGTGAAATGATGGTGAAAGCTGACTTGAGACGCATTGAAAGAGGAGTTTCTTTGTGAGTACACGCGTTTTAATCACGGGTATATTCGGTTTTACTGGCAGATATATGGCCTCTGCCATGCGGGAGGCTGGCTATGAGGTTATTGGGAATAGTCTTGAGCCTAATGATGATCCAAAAATCATTCAAGCAGATCTTTGTAGTTTAGACTCAATGCGCAACCTCGTTAGTTTAGCAAATCCTGATATTGTTATCCATATGGGAGCCATATCGAATGTAGTTCATGAAGCTATTGATGAGCTATATATGACAAATATCGTTGGAAGCCGCAATTTACTCCAGGCTCTGTCTGAACTTAAAAAGCCCCTTAAATCCGTTGTGTTGGTAAGTAGCGCCAATGTATATGGAAATTCAAAATCCGATATAATAACTGAAGACACCCCGTTGATTCCTGTTAATGATTATTCGATTAGCAAGATGGCGATGGAAAATTTGGGTTTATTGTGGAGTGACCAGCTCCCTATATTTATCGTGCGGCCATTCAATTACACAGGGCATGGCCAATCAGATAGTTTTATAATTCCAAAAATTGTTAATCACTTTGCACGAGGGGATAAATCTATCGCTTTGGGGAATTTAGATGTTTATCGTGAATTTAACGATGTTCGGCAGGTAGTAGATATCTATCTACGTTTGATTGAAGCCAACCCCATAGGAAAAATCGTAAATATCTGTTCAGGCATAGTATATTGCCTTAGTGATATTATTAGTTTGATGAACAATATTTCTGGTTATGAAATTGATGTTAAAATTGATCCGCGTTTTTTACGTGAACATGAAATCAAAGAGTTGCGGGGATCTTCCGATTTGCTCAAAAGTCTGATAGGCACAATAGAGTCCATTCAATTAGAAGAAACTCTTCGTTGGATGTATGAGAAAAGTAGATGAGAATAGGAATTGATGCCAGGCCGCGAGTTATAGTTGATTCTTGTGTTTGAGAGTGAAGTGGCGTACCCCTTTGTT
>CAZJUM010000161.1:0-5866 GCA_964549175.1 uncultured Pseudomonadota bacterium
TTGGTACCTCAAGGGTCCGGCAACGCAGCAGATTCGGTGCCCTGTGAACGCTTACAACCTTTTTAATATGCGCCCGTCTATTGCAATTAAGCCAATAAATATCAGCCCCATCCCGACAAAAGCATTCCATCCCAATTGTTCCCCCAGCAACATGACTCCGAGTAATATTGCAAAGGGTGGAATTAAAAATGCCACCAACACGCTATTGGTTACTCCCGCTGTGGCTAAAATTCTAAAAAATATTATGAAAGCTAAAGCTGTGCTAACTGCCGCCAGCCCAAATATTGCCATCCATGTTGTCAAGCTTGGAGATAAGTTCCATGGTTGTTCAACAAATAACGCCAAAGGCGTTATCATGATTGTAGAACCACACAGCATACCAGTAGCCACAATCAATGGGCTAATACCCTTGAATCGACGACCATATATGGCTGCGAAGGCATATGAAAGGGCCGCTCCCAGGACAGCAATTTGTCCTAGCACTTCGACTCCGATCCCCCGAAGCGATTCAATCCCAATCAATACTGCAACACCCATCCAACCAAGCGCAACGCCTGAAACCCGATTAGCCGTGAGTCGTTCTTCCTTGGTAAAAAAATGGGACAGGACAACACTGAATATGGGTACCGTAGCATTGAAAATGCTTGCAAGACCGCTTTCTATATGGGTTTGTCCCCATACAATTAAGCTAAACGGGATCAGGTTATTTAAGGCGCCCAAAATAATGAATGCTCCCCATAAGCGCCGAGATGATGGCATTTTATCCCCTTTAAGATAAACAATTGCCAAGAGGATAATTGATGCCAGGGCTACCCGACACAATACAATAGTTAAGGGCGGCATCTCTTTAACCGCTACTCCTACAAAGAAAAATGAACCTCCCCAAAAACTGGATAAAAGAATGATCAGGCTCCACTCTTTTATTCCCATAACCTTATTGATCGTTTCATCTTTTACTATCTGGGCTTCGGTTCTCAATTTTTGTACCTGTTCAGGGGGTTGAAGGGCATAAGAGGTGATAAGCTACAGCATGTTCCCCGGCGACCATATTTCCTGAAACGCTGCCGCAGAGCGTGTCGAGAACCATCTGTGCGACAGTGTTTTCTGCGTTAAACATGAAGTGCCAATTTCCCACTAATATGATCGATTATAGCGCGTGTCCTCGACAATATGTGCATTAAGACATGCTTCAGCATTTTTTAAAAGACTGAATTTTTTCAATTATGAGTTCCTTTGCTTTTAATGACGGCAATCAAACTTCAATATTCGAAAACTGAGACTTGCTCAGTCTCGGTACAGCAGTACATGATGCCTGCCTAAAGCAGCAATCTTCCATCTGCTTAATTGGTGCCCGAACCAAAACCCCTGTTATCCGCCAGCTTTTCCTCGAAAGTGATGGAGCTTCATTCTACACCGGCGGATTTTGTAATGATTTTTGCTACCCAATACCTATTCGTAATCATTTTTGCAGAAGAATAATGATTTTTGCGGGAGCACCCCGAATTCTAACCGTGCAACATAGCAATATAATCATTTTTACAGTCAGATGGTGTTTTGTAATTGTTTTGATTGACAAGCCAGGTAATGTAACTATATTTGCAATGAAATAATCATTTTATGAGGGTTGCCCATGAAAATAAACGTTTTTGATTTTCGACCGGCAGGTTACGCATACTTGCTGAAAAAATTTAAACTCGCCGGTATGCCCAACTGGCACAGCTCGTCTGTTTCCACTACAGGCACTCACTATTCAAAGATTCAAGACGGATTTGTTGAAGATGTTTTCAGGACCCAATATTGGCCCGGAGAAAAGCTCGGCGATCATCTTGAATTCGCGCTGAAATATGACGGGGTCAACCTGGGCTTGCTGGCTCGAATCTTCGAAAAAGCTTCTCAGGATGAGCTCACCGAATACATCAAATCCAAACCTACCGGAAAATATGCTCGCAGGATATGGTTTTTCTATGAGTTTCTGACCGCAAAGCAACTGCCTCTCGATGACCGGACTTCCGGCAATTATGTCGACGCATTGGAAGCAAAAAATTATTACACCGTTCAGAACGGAGAGAAATCTTCACGTCACCGCATTGTAAACAACCTCCTCGGTCCCAAAACGTTTTGCCCTGTCGTCAGAAGAACCGCAAAGCTTGCAAAACTGGCTTCATCCGACCTGCGCAAAAGGTGTAAGGATATAGTCACCGCATATCCACCGGAACTGCTCCGCCGGGCACTGAGCTACCTCTACAACAAGGAAACAAAGTCATCCTTTGAAATTGAGCACATAAAACCCAATGACTCCCGAACAGCAAAATTCATCGCATCACTGGAGCATGCCGAAAAGAGAGACTTCTGTGAAAAGGAAAGGTTGATAGAGCTACAGAACCATATCGTTGATCCGCGTTTCAAGGATAGCGACTATCGTGGTAGTCAGAATTATGTCGGTCAGACGGCTGCCTATCAAAAGGAGATCATACATTTTATCTGTCCAAAACCGGATGATCTGCAAAGTCTGATGGAGGGCTTAATCGATGCTCACAAACGGATGCAAGCGGGAAATATGTCGCCGGTCATCCATGCGGCGACTATCGCCTATGGCTTTGTGTTCCTGCATCCCTTTGAGGATGGCAACGGACGCATCCATCGGTTTCTGATACACAATATTCTTGCACTGCAGGGCCTAGTACCACGCGGACTCATGTTCCCGGTTTCAGCTGTCATGCTGAAAAATCGGGCGGATTACGATGCATCGCTGGAAGCCTTCTCCCGGCCCTTGCTGCAACTGATCGATTATCAGCTGGATGAAATGGGACAAATGATTGTCGATAACGATACCGCATGTTGGTATCAGTATATGGATATGACAGCTCAGTCAGAAGCCTTGTACGAGTTTGTAACCAAAACGATCGCAGAAGAACTCGTGGAGGAACTCAGCTTTCTGGCCAACTATGACAATACCAGGCAGGCCATACAGGAGATCATTGATATGCCTGACCGCCTGATCGATCTGTTCATCCAGTTGTGCCTGCAGAACAACGGCAGCCTTTCTGCAAGCAAGAGATCCGCTCACTTTAATTTCCTGACAGATGAAGAGCTATCGGCCATGGAGCTGGCTGTAAGAGATGGCTATAACAGGCCCGCTTAATCAATAGCCTGTGTGGTGTAGAGCTTCGGCCCGTAACGTTTCTGACTGATAACAACATCCAATCCGGTCTCACGGATGGTTGTTAGGGTAACATCTTTTCTGTAATTTCGGTTTAGCACTGAAATAGGCAGACGCCAGGGGGATAACGACATCAGGAGTGGCACGTATTGTAAGGCGAGGATAAATTGAGCTTGTACAATTTGTTAACAACGTCCCCCATTTCTACAGCCCAAGGAATATTAGATAATCCTGATTCTGGTGAAAGATAGATTCTGATCTTCGACCCCGGTTCATAATGTGATACCAAGCATTTGGAAATTCTATTCTAAGTGGACGTGACATAGATATATTCGTATCAGATTACATAACAACTGTCAAATCGAGATTTGACCCCATATTTTCGCATCGTATCAAAAGGCTCCTGACCGGCCTGTTCGGCTGCATACAGAAGTTTTTCGCCATTCGGCCATATAAAATTCCAGCCCGGCAGATCCTTTTCCAGTTGACACTCTTTCGTTTACAGATACTGGGTTATCATCTGCTCTATCCGGTGCGGTAGAGGATGACTGCGCAGCTTTTCAGCCGCCGGTAAATCCGGCTCTTCAGATATTCCATACACAGCACATTGCTCTCGATCCTGCTGCAGGTCAGACTGGGGAACACGCACAACCGCATCCTGATTCGGCAACCAGACACGGTATACCGTCTGCCCCCACAAGGTCTGTTCATCAACAACCTTGCAGGCGCTTTTGTGTATGGTGCTGTATTTCCAGTCAATCATTATGCCACCTACTTTATTGGGAACCTCAGATGAACACTGATAGACACGGATGTTTGGAGACTTAGGCACAATGGTGTGACTAAGTCGCTCTGAATTCGGGTTCAACTTAGGCGCAGGATTACTCTCTGGGCAGCTGTAAATCATCGACAAGCTCTCAAAAGTCTCCGGTTTGTGGTTAAAACCTCGATTCCACCGTCCTGAAAATCACCGTCGTTGGTCATCAACTTAAGATTTCTCTTTTTACAGATATCCACCAAGAGCGCATCGTTGAAATCGACGCCACCAGCCGAAAACTCAGCCAGTGCCTGACTCAGATCTAGTTCATCGGCAGGTATAGAATGAATTTGGCAGAAACTTAGGATTCTTCTGGCAAATGTTTCTGCTGCCAATGCAACTGCTGAGAAATCTGGTGAGTTTCTGAAATCCTTAAATTTGAGATACTGGGTTCTATAATTACCTTCCCACTCGAGTCTTATATAACGATTCAAGTATTCACTTAACACCATTGGGTCGAGCACGGGCTGAGCTTGCGCAGAGACCAGATTTGCAAAAGCAGTCGAATATTGTTGGGCAAAATTGTGTGGAGGATTACCGGGTGCTGGGAACAGGTAAAGCCAGACATTTGTATCCACTAGAACTTGCTCATTTGAACTAAATGTATAGGAAGAAAGATCATAAGCCTTATTCTTCATTGTCATACTCCTCCAGCCATGCGTCATCATAAGATTTCTCAGATTTCTTATTGGAATAATACTTCTTAGCATTATCAACAACACGCTTTAGCAGCTCCATGTCATCAGAATAAAGCCCTTCAACTTTCAACTGAGCTCGGATCGCATCCTCGCTAAAAGAGCCGTAGAGCTGTCCAATAGCCACATTAAGAAAAAGCGAGATAAGCATGGTTACATTCTCAAACGAAATGGTAACCTGCTTCCCAGCTTTCACGAGTTTTTGGACCTTGCCGAATACTTTCTGCCCGTCTTCCGCAGATATGCAAAGCGGACTGCCTATCAGATCCGATACCTTTATTTTAATTTGATCACTCATAGTACCTCCTTAAATTTTAGAAGATATCTTCACTTTTTAGCTCTGACTTCAAGCAGTAACTGCTTGTATCCTCAGTGTTAATTTCAATATTGATGCAGGTCCCGGGAAAATCATTGTTCATTTTCCTAATAGACTCATCATTTGCATAAAACTCGTAATACCCGAACCTTGACACAACCTGGATCTTTCCGGCATTCACCTGAATAAAGTCTTTGATCAGCTTGAGGCCAAGACCACCTGGCTGATTCCCGGTTTTTGTGGTATTACCCTCTGTCATGGCCCATTCCATGGCCTTGCAGGAATTAAGTTTCGGCATCTTTGTGTATTGTCTTACGTTTTCCCGAATCCCGACTCCAGCATCAGCAATGGTAAAATCCAATCGATGTTTGTTCGGATAAAATTGCCCACATACAAAAATTCCCGATGCAGATTGTGAGTGGATGGTTGCGTTGAGAAATATTTCGAACAGACTCTGTCTAAAGCGTTTTGTAAGTGCTTCTGACATGGTCGGAATACCGCGTCCCTTCATGTAGGTATCGAGATAATCATTAAACTGATCGCCTGCACTTAGTTTAAAAATCTTGAAGGGCAGTGTTGTCTGATTTGTATCCGTTAAAGCAGGCTGATTAAATACGCTCAGGAATTTGTTTTTCTGGAGAATCTTACTTACTCCTGATGGCACATTGGCAATTGATACATCATTCAGTTCATCACGAAGTCGTGCAATAACGGCATATAACGGAGCTGCCATATTGGCCTCAAAAAAACTGCAGGATGAAAGATCCAATTCAATAGAGTCGAGCCAAACATCCTTAGTTTTGGCGGCAATATCAGCGATGCCGTCAAAACCACTGCAATTGCTTCTAACTGTACCAACAACATTGAGTTTCATCTAA
>CAZJUM010000162.1:0-1348 GCA_964549175.1 uncultured Pseudomonadota bacterium
CTCCATAGCTCTTCGAGACTATGGAGCCACCAGAGAAAAATTAGCTGAACAGTTATAAATCTGTAAGATTAAAAGACGAGACTTCTCATTCATTGGCTTTGGTGATCGGCATAAAGATATCCTCAATGGAGCGAAATACCGGGATTCCGCAATCTTCTATAGTGGCACGGTACTCATCGTAGATAAATCCCGAGTCCACCACGACGCCTATCGCTTTACCCGTAGCATCGGCAATGGCTTTCAATTCAGAGGCAAAATCAAGTACTTTATTTTGATTGAATGGGCGCAACATATCCGTGAGAGGCACCATACATATGACAATTGTATCGGCATGGCTGTCCGCAAAGCATCTGGCCGCATCCAAAAAGGTTCTTTCCCCTGCCATCGGTGTCAAATCTAATGGGTTGGAAGCAATTGTCAATCCGCCTAATCGGTTTTTGACGACGACTTTTTCCAAGTGGCTTTGTTCCGTTTCACTTAACGCCATCAGTAAATTTTTTCGTCCGGCAATCAAGTCTTCTCCCACTCGGTCGGCACTACCCACCGTTTCATACCCGGCATTGGACAGCACCGCTAGGTTGCTCGGTCTTTTATAGTTCGGATAGGCGCTATACCATTTCAGTACGGCCGTAAACTCAGAAAAACTTTCAGTGACTATGATGCCGGCCTTTTCCAGAACCTTTTTTTGCAAGTGATAATTAGCGGCCATGGCACCGGTATGGCCGGAAGCGGCTTTCATCCCTTCGGAACTACGCCCGCCTTTATAAAGAACCACTTTCTTCCCGGATTCAATAATCCGCTTGGCATTTTGAGCAAATCTCACAGCATCGCCTTGGGGAAAACCTTCAATGTAGGTCCCAATCACCTTGATGTCTTCATCATCAGCCAACACATTGATCAGATCGGATGCCTTTTTATCTATTTGGTTGCCAACACATATCCCATATTTAATTGGCAGGCTGGCATTGTTGGATAAGCGCGTAATCAGGAAAGCGCCACTTTGGCTTACAAATCCAATGTTCCCCTTTTCCTGAAACGATATCGGTAGTCGGTCGCGGGAAATGAATAATGTACTCACACGTTGTGGTGCCAGCACGATTCCCAAACTGTTCGCCCCGATTATGGCGGGGGTCCAAAGACCTTGACGGCGTCTGGATGACAATAAATCGGTTATTTGTTTTGCCAAATTGTCTTTGTCAGCACCATCACCCAAACCTCCGGCCACAAGATACACAAGCTCAGCACCACCACCCTGATTGCACAATTCCGTTAGCGTATTAACGGTCACTTTTGCGGGCAGAGCAATAATTAAGGCATCCGCCGGATTATCCAAAAGATCCGCCACGCT
>CAZJUM010000162.1:1358-5805 GCA_964549175.1 uncultured Pseudomonadota bacterium
CATCATGGAATTTCTCAACGCCTGATTTAATCACCCTCAATTTGTCATTGGGAATATCCGACTGAATCAGATTGTCTAAAATTCGAGTCCCGAATGATCCGGGTTTATCCGAAACTCCGGAAATGGCTACGGTTTGCGGGTTCAAAACTGCTTGTGAACTGAAAGTCGACCGGTTTGCGGATGTTTCAGGGGCTTCATAACGGGTACCAACACCATCCAAAGCAAGCGGGACACCTTTCGCATCCAATACTACCGGATTCATTTCGAGTAACTTGATACGATTTTCTGCTAATCCACTTGCCACTTCCCAAAGACTCTCCAGAAAACTCAGTATTTTCCCTTCGCTAGTTAGTGGCTTTGCTTGCCGAAGAGTTCCTAACCAAACTCTTCCGATCATGTGATTTTTAACTTCACATAATGCCTGCTCAGGTGTCATCAAGGAAACCGACCACATCATAATGCCAGAATTTAGCATGGCAGCCCATGTTTCGGTATGAATTCCCCCGATTCCGAAATAGATGATTTGTCCGCAGGAATCGTCTTGCTGTAGACTAACAAAAGCCTCACAGGGAAGTTGTTCGGATTGCAAAAAAGCAGCTTTTTTACATACCAGTGTTTCAATGAATTCAAACCGGCCTTTGATATTGTTTAAAATCTTTTGATGCACTGAGCGCATCTCTTTTTCAGAGTACTCAATAAAATGCAAAACACCTTCATCGGATTTATGCCAAAGATCATAGCCTAATCCCTTTACCACCAAAGAATCACCTTTATTAAACGGAAGGGATGCGATGTCCGCTTCTGTTTTAATAACAGCATATTCCGGAACAGACACACCTTTATTCGCCAAAAGACGATAGACTTGTGTTTCATGGATAAAGTCTGATAGTGGCATCTGAACCTCCTTATGCTCGTAAAAGATTCATCATTATTTAAGACTTCTGCCAAATTTAAAGGCTGCGATATGACCATAGCCATCACAAAGGCGGGGAGGGCGAACTGGTAAATCAATCGTGGATTTTGCTTTTACCTCCGGCAAATCCATTCCGAAAGCCTTCTTAAATTTCAATAGATCCAATTCACCGGTTAATGGGACGGTATTGTCTCGTCGTCCGTGAATCACAGTCTTTTTGGTTCGGGCCAATAGTTGATCTTCAAGGAAAGGATAATTCTCCTCAAAGACACAAATCTCATCGCATTTTTCCAGATATTCATCCAAGTGGCCATCTTTTAACGGATACGCGGATACATCAAATCGTGAGTATTCTTTAAGCTGTGGCTCGGTGCGACAGAGTTGGTCAAAATACGCTCTTCCCATACCGGAGAGGATAACACCAACTTTTCCTTTGTATTCAATAACATTGAATTCTTCCATTCTTGCCTGAATCTGAGGAACTTTATCTCTCAGCTTTTGATATCGCACACGGGCATTTGCCGGAATCAATACCCATTTTTTATCCGGATCATCACTGGGAAGGCCAAGTTCAACAGGAGGGGCGGATTTTATCTTATCTACCGGACCTCGGGCATGAGCCAATCGAGTAACCAAACGAACCAAAACAGGCATTTTCAGATCTTCGGAAAGATCATACGCTTCCTGAGGTGTAGACGGCTCCAGACAAGGGATTAAAGCAAAATCAGCCAAATAGCGACTGTCCTGCTCATTCTGACTACTATGCATTCCGGGATCACCCGCTACCAGGCATACCAAACCACCGTGGACGCCAGTGATAGCGAAGTTCACAAAGGCATCCATAGCGACACTCAACCCCGCGTGTTTCATGGTCACCAAACTTCGATTCCTTGCGTAACTGGCACCGAGTGCCATTTCATATCCGACTTTTTCATTAGCCCCCCAGCAAGCTGTTCGGCCATCATCTTTTCTGGCCATAATTTGCTCGGCACTTTCAAAAACTTCTGTGGAAGGTGTTCCGGGGTATCCGAATACGCCCTTAATTCCGGCATCGATCGACGCATGAGCAACCGCCTCGCCACCCATTGCCATGATTTGTTTTCTTTCATCACTCATAGTTTTGACTCGTGTTATTGATAAGTAATCAGCGCTCAATTCAGTGTTCGGCGGTATCTGACGACTGATCTCTGGAGGCTATAATGCTATTTAAATGAATCAATCGCTTTTAAGCCGTTCTTTTGATTTTCGTTAAACTGCTCTAATCGAGCTTTCAAATCAGGAAATCGATCTCTTCCCGTTAACGAAACGCATGCTCGAAGCCCTTCATATCGCTCACTTCCTGTTGTAGAAAGTGAAATGGCACTAATGCCATAATATAAGAGTTCCTCTACCAATTCGACCCCATCCATACCTGGATAGGAAATGGTGAAATAGAATCCGTTGGCGATGGGTTGATCTTCATCCCGATCATATACGATGTCGAATCCGTTTTCGGTAAACAAGCGCTTCATCTGTTTGGCGCGTTCCCCATATTCTTTCACAGAATCAACAAAATTATACTCACCGTCATTAACGGCTTTTAACACAGCGGTTAAACCAAATTGCGCGCTGTGTCCCACGCCAGAACTCAGGGCATACATGGCACCGAAAATAAAGGCATATCCAAATAATTGAGTTTTAAAATAGCTCTCCAGATTTTCACTGGCGGAATTGAACAACTTGTTTGAAATCGCTGTCATTCCAATGCGTTGACCGGCCAGTGAAAACGATTTGGAACTGGAGATCAGTAGAATATAGTTCTCAGTGTATTTGGCGATCGTTGGAATAAATGGTTCGACACCCGGTTGAGAATAGTCTTGTCTAAAATCCATACCAAAATAAGCCAAATCTTCCAGCGCGATCACGTCATATTTTGTGCATAACTCGCCTATAATTCGGAGTTCTTTGTCCGTAAAGCAGATCCAAGACGGATTATTGGGATTTGAGTACATTAGGGCGGCGATGTCTCCTTTTTTGAGATACGATTCCAACTTGTCTCTGAGTTTGTCGCCGCGGTAATTATATACATCAAAGCTTTCGCTTTCGATGCCGATAACACTGGTTTGGATTTTATTTACCGGAAAACCGGGATCAATGAATAATATCTTATCTTGCCCTTTATTTCTGCGGGAAGAGACCATCAAGCCCATGTAACATCCTTGCATAGAACCGACAGTAGGAAGACAATGCGCTGCATCAACATCCACGTCCATGAATAGTTTCACAAAGCGTGAAATTTCCGACTTCAATTCCGGAATACCGTCAAAGGGAGGATACTTTGACCCGACGTGTTTTTTCAACGCTTCGATTTCAGCGTCGATACTGATTTGGGGAGGAGCCAACCCCGGAATCCCCATTTCCATGCGAATAAACGGCTTACCCGAGTCTTTTTCTATATTGAGCACCAGCCGATTCAACTCTCTGATCGAAGCCAAACCTATGCTTTTTAAGCCACTCCTCACAATATAATCTCGAACCATTTCAGCATTCATCGGTGTTTGTATCATGTACTCCTCCTAAGGTCAGTGCGTAATAATTGTAATGAACTATCAAACAAGTCTACTTTTTGAAAATCTTTTAATTGGATATTTGCACGGTAACAATTAGGTAATTTGATCAGGACAATATTCAAAGCCCGACTGTTCAACAAGTGCGCGGCAGCCTTGGTGCGCATGAACAGGGATTGATCATTACCACCAGCAACTTCAGCACCGGAGCCATCAAAGAGGCCAGTCAGCCGGATAAAATGCCCGTGGGCCTCATGAATGGAGAACAGCTGGTCACACTTCTGATGGAATACAACATCGGTGTACGCCGCATGTCACACGACCTCTTCGAGCTGGAGGAACTGCCGATCGCTGAAAAAGAGATTGATATAGAAAACAAGGGGCTGAAATGAAAAGCGGCACCTTCCCAAAAAACTGGAGCCGGGGTTAAGCCACATTTTGCAGGTTAAGCCATGTCTGCTCACAGTGAGCAGGCGTTTTCCAGCCGTTGGCCGAATGTTTTCGTCTCTGGTTATAATACATTCCAATTCCGTTGTTCTCTAAATACAATTCAAAAATGCGTTGCTTCAACCATTCCCTTTGGATCTGCTGGGTAGAAGGTTCCCTGATTTTCCAATGCTGATAGCCGCTCTCAGATATTTGACACTACCCGAATACCAGCCGTGATACCGCACCGTCTGTTCATATCGGCCGGGAATATGTGTCACCAGCCCAGGGCATTAAAAATCTTCCGGTCTTTCGAGGTATAGACGACCTTGGCAGTACCGTCGTTGTTTTACCCTCTTTTTTGAATATCTTGAGCACTTCATACTGAAAGATTTCTTCCAGGTCTTCCAGGATGAACCCCGGAGACATGTGAAAATCACCGTAAGAAATTACAAAGAAATACTTAAGAAATTACAAAGAAATACTTAA
Organism: uncultured Pseudomonadota bacterium; assembly: GCA_964549175.1. GTDB lineage: Bacteria > SAR324 > SAR324 > XYD2-FULL-50-16 > XYD2-FULL-50-16 > CAZJUM01. Next base: position 5,733 of record CAZJUM010000162.1, read on the forward strand.
GAATCTATTGTACAGCTCTTGAATGTTAAGGCCTATTTCTCATAGATTTCCTGAATTTTTTCATATACTTCAA
>CAZJUM010000163.1:0-5760 GCA_964549175.1 uncultured Pseudomonadota bacterium
TAATTTCCCATTATAGAGGCTTAACCTCAGGTGTACAATCCTTGGGGAGGATCACTTTTCCGTCTCAGTGAAATCTAATCCACGAAAACATTGCTTTTTTGTTTTCGATAAACAATATTTTTTGTGGTATCATTCGAAGTCGAGGGATTTTTTGATCGGTTTAAGAAGAATCGGTAGGATTTTCGAACTGCAGATCGTAAAGCTTTCGATATTCACCATTGAGTTTCAATAATTCCTCAGGGGAGCCGGTTTCAATAATGCGTCCATCACTCATCACATGAATAACATCAGCATGTTGGATGGTCGATAATCGATGAGCAATGACCAGGGTTGTGCGATCTCTCATCAGGTTTTCAATGGCGGCCTGAACTTCTTTTTCCGATTCGGTATCCAAAGCACTGGTCGCCTCATCTAAAATGAGAATATGCGCGTTTTTGATCAGTGCGCGAGAGATTGCGACCCGTTGACGCTGACCACCGGAGAGCAATACGCCTTTTTCTCCGACTTTCTGATCGTATTGATCGGGCATACTCATGATGAAATCATGGGCATATCCGGCTTTCGCAGCTTTGATGATTTCTTCTTCGGAGCAATTTTGATTACCGTATGAAATATTATTTTTAATGGAATCATTAAACAATACGACTTCTTGAGTTACGGTGCCGATTTGACTGCGCAGGGATTTCAATGTGGCATCGCGGATATCGACATCATCAATGCTAATCGTGCCGTCTTCTTTTTTCAAATCGTAAAATCGCGGGATAAGATTGGCCAGGGTGGTTTTACCACTGCCACTGCTGCCAACCAATGCGGTGATGGTTCCGGCTTTCATGGTAAAATCGAGATCTTGAAGGACGATTTTTTGGGTATATCTAAATTGTTTGATTTTGACCCCGATTTCCCTCTCAATTGGTTTGATGTTAATCGCTTTGCCGGATTCCTCAATTTTCAATCGGCTATCTAAAATATCATAAATTCGATCGGCAGCGGCGATACCTTCCTGCACCTTAAGCGAAATACCATTGAGCGTTTTCAATGGGGTATTAAGCAATAGGAAAGAAACCACAAAGGCCGTAAAGTCACCAAAAGTGATCTGTTTGGCATTGATGAGATACCCTCCCACGGCCAATAGAAATACACCAAAAACACCAGCGGTGATCTCCAACAACGGAAATGAGTAGGCCGAGATAAAAGTGGATTCCATATAATGTTTGAATAGGCGGTTATTCTCTTTTCTGAAGCGACGTTTCTCGTAATTTTCCATGATAAACGCTTTGACAACCCGTATCCCGGTGATCGTTTCAGAGATCAGTGATGAAAGCTCGCCGAATTGATTAAGCCGTTTGCTGGTAGCTATTTTACTTTGTTTTCCGAAAATCGAGATGAGTTTAGCAGCAACTGGTAGCAATAATAAGGTCATCACCATCAGTTGCCATGCTTTATCCAGCATATTGGCCAGTAAAAAAACTAACATGGGGATGTCGCGGAGAGGGCCGACAACACCGATAATGATGGCATCATTTAATGTGACAAAATCAACAGTAAAACGAAAGTTGATTTCGCCACTTTTACGTTTGTTAAAAAATACCAGAGGTAGGGAAATCGTTTTTTGATAGAGCTGATTCCGCAAATCCCGAGTGGCTTTCTGGGCCAAAGAACCCATCAGATAGGTTTGTAGAAAAAAAGAAATACCTTTAAGGGATAATAGAAGAATAATAGCCGCGCCGACCAGGATAAATTTCTCAGTGGCAATCGGTGTATCCAGCTTAAATGATTCCACCATTGAGTCAATCATTGGCTTGGCATAGTGTGCCGGAGCTACGGCAAAGACAGAATATAGGAGCATAAACGACATGCTGAATATAGCTTGGAATTTATATTTAAAGATCAGTTTGGCTATTTTCTTAATTGAACCCATGGTGAAGATCGTCAGCTTATATGTTGGATCGCTTAGTATAGTCAGTGCATGTTAATGCAATTACCAGTTACTTTTTAATTAAAATTTGTAAAAAAGTTCAGTTAATCCGCTAATATTAGGAAATCTGGGGTTTTGCTAAGAATTCCGGGTGCGTTCAAAGTGATAAATCTGTTGTCCGGACGCGTTGTAATACTCAAATTGGGCTTTTTGTTCCGTAAAACGCGCCCAAATGTACCCATGCTCTTCGACAAAAAACCTGGTGGTTTCCAATCGAGGTCTTTTTGATTTCTCGATAGGCGACCCGCCGCCGCCGGAAATAATTTGCTCAAAATTCTGATCAATCGTATGTTCCAGAACATGGTTATGACCGGATATGAAAAACTGAATTCCGGAACGATTGACAAAGAATCGTTCCAACTTAATCATGCCCCCGTGTCGACCGCTTGATATAATGGGATGATGGCCAAGTGCCACGCGCCATGGGGCTGATTTTTTTTTTAATAAACGGGTCAACGTTTTGACAGTACAGGTCGTGTTGATAGCTTGGAATAGAACAGGTCCTGCCTGAATTTCATAGTTGTTGGCTGGCATGCGCCACCGTTTGCTGAGCTCTGTATAGTCGATCTGCGCTCGCCAGTTTCCTTTAAGGTCATGATTGCCCAAAATAGCGTAAAAAGGAATTTCTAAAGAATACATATCCTCAAATTTGCTCTTCCATTGAGGATCATGAACATCGGTAACGCCATCCTGAATAAAATTATCTCCGAGCAGAATCGCGAAATCGCAGCCCTTTTCACGACAGGTTGCTTCCGCCTGACAGGCTACTTTTTTCTGGAACTCGTTTCCTGATCCCGTATCTCCCAGCAACAATACTCTAATTTCTTTTTTGTTAAAAGTGATTTGCGGATTAGAATTTTCCGGGACCGCATATTGTGGACAGGCTCGAACCTCCAGTGCGTTACGAAATGATTTTTTCAGCACCAATGTCGCGCAGGAAACCAGTGCGCTCACTCCTATAAGTTCCCAAATCATAAATAAAACTTAATTGCTTAAACACGGTTAATCCGCCTGAGATTTATGGAGGGGGAATTGCCAATTTAAATATGGTTTGACTTTGATATGTCATCCCTCAAATTGTCAACCGCCTTCAAAATAAAGACCAAGGCATTTAGCTTGACTTTTCCGGTATTGATAAAATGTTCCCTTGGCAACTCAGTCATTTGTGTAATTTGACTGATCGCTGCTGACTCGAATCCTTTTTTTTCAAATACACCCATTGCGGAATCCATCAACCGATGTATGGTATGGCTGATCTTTCGAGCTGCTTCTTGGGCGTACGAATTAACTCGATCAGATAGTTGGTATGATCTTTCGTTCGCGGTATGCCTGTCGGTAAATGTTATGCGTGGTTGATACCCGCGAATTGGGTTAATTCGGAATTCAGTGAGACCAGATCGGTCATATCAAGTTCATGGACATCACGTTTTCCGATGATTTTCACATAATCCTCAATTTCATGCTGATAAACACGAAATAAATTGGATAACATGGTTGCGGCATGATCGATATCGAGCCGTTTTCTCAGTTCGGGATCCTGGGTAGCGACTCCAAAGGGGCATCTCCCTGTATGGCATTGACGATATTGCCGACATCCGATGCCTATCATGGCAATTGTTCCCAATGCTACCGCATGAGCTCCCATTGCCAAACATTTGGCGATATCCGCGCTGGTTTGCACACCTCCGGTCGCAATTAAACTAACATCGGTAATTTGATGCTGTTTAAAGTATTTATCTGCCCGATAAAGTGCGTAGGGTAGCGGAATACTAAAATTGTCTTTGACATGTGTGGGAGATGTTCCCGTGGCACCACCTCGGCAGTCGAATGTAATAAAATCAGGGGATGCGAAGAGCGCGATATCGAGATCCCGTTCAATATCACCAGCCACTAGCTTAATGCCAATCGGAACTCCGCCAGAGAGTTCCCGCAGCCATTTGACTTTGGCTTCTAAGTCCTCCTTGTTGTTGATGTCGTAATGATTTGGAGGACTGATTACGCTGGTATTGGGGGCGACACCACGTACTTTGGCAATTTCCTTGGTAACTTTATTACCAGGTAAATGACCTCCTAAACCGGCTTTTGCCGATTGACCAATTTTGATTTCGATGGCGTCAGCTTGTTTAAGCACTTCCTCAGTGGCTCCAAATCGTCCGCTTGAGTATTCAAAGATATACCGATGGGAAGCCTCTTTTTCTTCAACTAACATCCCTCCCTCACCACTTCCGATCGCAGTCCGCAGCATGGCGGAACCTTTGGCCAGAGCGACTTTGGCTTCTTTGGACAAAGCGCCAAAGGACATGTGAGAGACAAAATAGGGGATCCCCAATTCCATGGGACGCGCGGCTTTAGGCCCAATAATGGTCTTCATGTTGACTGTGACTTCATCATCTCTCAGTGGTTTTAGCTTGAGTTGTCCTGGCGTAAACAAGATTGTGTCGAGTTGATTTTTATGTTTTAAGGACCGCATAGAAGATAGTTCAATCTCCCCGGTTCGGGCTTTTTCAATCATTGATTGCAACTCTGGTTCAAACGGATTATCGGAGATTTGCTGGCTTGGTGTTTTTCGACTCAAGACGGGCGGTTCTTCGGCGACATGCCGGGTTTCGTCTAATCGTTCAAAACGCTCTTTTCCACTTGAGCAAATCGGGCACTTAAAATCATCAGGCAAATCCCCAAATTTGGTGTTTGCGGGAATATCACTTTCGGGAAGTCCGTTTTCCTCATCATATTCCCATTGGCAAACAGTACATCGAAATTTCATAGTCACTCCGGTTATTCGTAATGATTCAGACAAAGGTATAGCGAAGACCTTACAAGGATTTTTGACTTTTTTCAACTATTGATGGGGCAGCCAATAATCATGTTTTTCCGTTTTTTGTGGTGAAATAGATGAAGATCATGAAATACAATAAACCAGCTCAATCATAAGTAAGTGGGGAGCTTGGTTAGTTTTAGTAATAACTCAAGGTTCGCGCCCCTTAAATGAGGTAAGCCTTATAAAATAAATGAATTAAGAGCTCTTCGGAAGTTAAGATCGGTGAAATCAACTATTTTCCAAATTCTCAAAATTTAGCGGGAGAAAAAGATGAAAGATATTTCAATTGTTTCGGGTGATATTACGAAAATACGAGTTCAAGCTATTGTCAATGCCGCCGATGAATCACTTTCAGGAGGTGGTGGTGTTGATGGTGCCATTCACCGCGCGGCGGGTCCGCGACTGCTAGAGGAATGTCAGACATTGGGTGGGTGTCCTACTGGTAAGGCGAAGATCACCAAGGGATATCAATTACCCGCTAATTATGTGATTCACACTGTTGGTCCGATTTGGCGGGGTGGAGCCGCTGATGAGGCTTCGACCCTGAAATCATGTTATCAGCAATCACTCGGGTTGGCCACGGAATATCAGGTTAAAACTATCGCGTTCCCGGCTATCAGTTGTGGTGTATACGGATACCCATTGGATCAAGCCGCGCGAATTGCCATCGATACCATTACAGACTATTTGAGTGGTCACAATTTTCCGGACAAAGTCTTTTTGGTGTGCTTCGGCAGTGATGTTGAAAGAGCCTATCGGGATGTGCTGAGTGCGTTGTGAATATCCTTCTTAATATTAAAGGGGGTGTCCGCTTCACTGCCCTTTCAAATATTATGTTGATTTGAAGGAGCTATATCATATTGATTTAACTAGTTATATAGTTGTATTTGAGTGATGATTGATTATTTTTTAGTATCTATTCAGAACTTATTAAAAAAGTGCAAAAAAGCTCATTTTTTACTTGACA
>CAZJUM010000164.1:0-5734 GCA_964549175.1 uncultured Pseudomonadota bacterium
AAGCACATACAGAACAAAAAAATCCGCTTTTAAAGCCCACGGTGGCTCCATAATGCGTAGCCCTGCGGAGTCTTAATGTAAAATCATACAGACTCCATAGCTCTTCGAGACTATGGAGCCACCAGAGAGAAATTAGCTGAACAATTACTTTATTTTTATAGATAATTGAGCATTATTCACTTCAAATGAGTTAAGCAACATGGACCTAGCTGATAGTAAATACATTAAAAACTTAATACAACTAATGGGTGACTCGGATCTTTCTGAAATTTCCATCGAAGAAGAAAAAGTCAAATTGACTTTAAAACGTGACCGAATCGAGACAGCAGTTCAAACAACAATGGCATCAATTCCTCAACAGATTAACGCGCCAGCTCCTCAGATTCAATCTTCTCAACCTGCGGCACCAGTAATTGAGCAAAAAGCGACAAAAAATAAAGATAATAACATACATTATGTGACTGCTCCTCTCGTCGGAACCTTTTATAATTCATCAGCCCCCGATGCCCCTGCTTATGTTCAAAAGGGAGATAAAGTAGCCAAAGGTCAAACTCTTTGTATCGTTGAAGCGATGAAATTGATGAATGAAATTGAATCGGACGTAGATGGTGTCATCGCGGAAGTACTCTGTGATAATGCGTCACCTGTTGAATTTGGATCTAATCTATTTGCCATTCGAGTGAATTAGAGTGGATGGAACCTGGTTTATGAATTGCGCTCCCACGCCTCTGAGTGCTTCGGTATCCCTTCGACTTACTTAGGAAATAATACCTAACTAACTTTATCAAACCATACTACCGGATGTATAAAAAAATCCTTATCGCCAACCGTGGTGAAATCTCAGTGCGCGTAATTCGTGCTTGTCGAGAAATGGGTATTAAAACCGTAACCGTTCACTCTACAGCCGATGCTAATGCGCTGCATGTTCAGCTTTCTGATGAATCCATGTGTATCGGCTCTCCTCCTTCTATTGAAAGCTATTTAAAAATTCCTAACATTATTTCTGTAGCAGAGGTTACTGGTGCCGAAGCGATTCACCCGGGTTATGGATTTCTGTCTGAAGATGGCAACTTCGTTGAGAAATGTAATGCATCAGGGATTGACTTTATTGGTCCCAGCTCTGATGTAATTAAGCAAATGGGTGATAAAATTACAGCGCGTAAAGTTGCTGAAGCAGCGGGTTGCCCAATCACTCCAGGAAGTGAAGACGCGATCCCGGACTCTAAAGTATTGGTTGGCATGGCGAAGTCCATAGGATTTCCTGTGATGATCAAAGCATCTGCTGGTGGCGGTGGTCGTGGTATGCGTATTGTCAATTCCATGAGTGGTCTGGTCAATGCCTATGATACCGCTAAAGCGGAAGCACTATCTTGTTTTAAAAATGACGAAGTGTTTCTGGAAAAATTTATTGAAGAACCTCGACATATCGAAATTCAATTATTGGGTGATAAATTTGGCAATGTAATTCATTTGGGTGAGAGAGATTGTTCAATCCAGCGTCGGAATCAGAAAATTATCGAAGAAGCTCCGGCTAAAGATTTATCGGATGAGTTACGAGAAAAGATGGGGGACGCTGCGGTTAAAGTTGCCAAAGCCGTTGGGTACTATTCAGCGGGCACGATAGAGTTCCTGGTAGACAAACATGAGAATTTCTACTTCATGGAAATGAATACCCGACTCCAAGTTGAACATCCAGTCACTGAAATGGTGACAGGAATTGATATTGTGAAAGAGTCAATTAAGATTTCAGCTGGTGAAAAACTGAAAATTACCCAAGATAATGTAACAATAATCGGTCATGCGATTGAATGTCGGATTAATGCGGAAGACTCCGAAACCTTTATTCCGAGTCCCGGAAAGATAAGCGATTATCACGCACCGGGCGGACTTGGAATCCGGGTGGAATCAGCTGCGTATCATGGTTGGGATATCCCTCCTTATTACGATTCCATGATTGCCAAATTGATCAGCTATGGTAATGATCGCAATATGGCGATTCGCAAAATGTTGGGTGCGTTGGATGAGTATATTATTGAAGGAATAAAAACCAATATCAAGCTACACCGTCGGGTGCTAAGAAGCCTGAGATATCAAAAAGACAGTATTGATACCTCGTTCTTGAAGTATTTTACGAAAATGTAAATGAACGAAGTGCCTTGGATCTTATCCCATGATTGATGGTTGGAGTGCGGTTTGTTTTGTAAGAGTGCCGATTTGGAATCAGCCATTGCTGATTCCTGTCCATGGAATTTATTGAAATAAGGGAGATATGAACAGGAACCATAATTTGGGAATAGCTTAGCATGACCCCTGAAAGTATGATCAAGCTGCCAAGTCTACACCATCTAAGTATTCAGTGTATAGTTGAAAATTCTTATTCACTTTGGTGATATATTTTTGAGTTTCACGAGGCAATCGTTTGATTGATCGATTAAAATACCCCATACCATTCTTGTTGATCAATTTAATCAAAGTTAGATTTTTCCCGCATCGAAAAGATTTCTTCACTCGTCTTAGTCCCGCGTTATATGCAGCCAGAACAATTTTGCGGCGCTGGTCAGGATTTTTGATTCCGCTCAGGGTGTTTTGCAATTGTCGGAGATACCTGATTCCCAGTGTTACATTAAGTTCCGGATTTAAAATCAGATTTTTTTTCAGATCGTTAACTTGAGCACCGTAAACGACTTTTTGATACTGGGCCTTGGCTGTATTGGGCATCAATTGCATCAATCCCAACGCACCGGCGCGGCTTACGGCATTCTGCGTAAAATTGGATTCCGATTTTATAATAGCCAGTACAAATGCTAAAGAAACGCTGTATTCCCTAGATTTTGCAACGATATAAGGAAAAATCTCCTGAAATTTCTCAATCTCCGTTTCAGGGAAAACATAATAAAGGGCCGGTTTTAATCCGGTTTCAGGTAAACCACCAAAAGATTGAGAGGAAAGTGATGTGGTCGAGCTGTCTGATACCATACTACCCAGTAATATAAAGAATACAGGTAGAATTTTCTGAATCTTTTTAAAAACTGCCATATGTGTTGATTGTTTTGGTTAAGTTATTCTGTGTTCAAACACCTGTGATTTATTCCTGATAATAAGGCAAGGTAGAAAGTGCGTAATTATGATACCGTATCACAGAATCAGTATAAAAAAGATCAAATAAGACAATCTGTAATTTTCCAGAATATCAATTTAAGAATTCTTGGCAAGTAAAAAAAATGAAACGAGGTTTTAAGAATCATTCCCCAATGACAATTAAAAAAACTAATCTACAGAAATCCTCATATTTTCTAATCATTCAAGAAATCAAACTGAAAAGAAGACGGGCAAATGCATAGGGGAAGAAGCCGGGTTCATTTTTTTTTAAGAGCCAACTCTGATTGGTGTTTTAAGACAATAGTTTATTATTGAGTCAAATTTGCTGAGCAGTTATTGGCTTAACATACCAAAAGCACCGATGTTTTACGAATATCAAGGCTTCCTTTATACGGCTGGGGAGTGGATTATAGTTGAGGTCTTTTTGTTCTTTTGCTTTTTACTCGGAGATTGGTCTGAGATGACGCCGCGGTTGTAAGATACGCGCATCGACTTATGAGTTCTTTGTTCGGCTGTTCCGGCAAAGTCTGACCAAAATATTTCAGATTCTTGGCTTGACTGATGACTTTAATGATCATTTAACCATACCAAACTGCTGAACTTACTAAAATGCCGCCATTTAGGGGGTGCGAAACCTGAGTAGTCCTTGATCTGTTGCTGCGATACGCACAAGGCCCCGATGCCTGAGGGTCTTATAATTCCATAACAAACTCAAAGGTTAGATATGATATTATCAGGAAAATCAAGTCAAAGCCGACCAGTAGTTTGAACCAGTCAATCACTTCGCTTATTCCCTGGCCCGAAACAATCGACTGTGTGATTTTGACAGCTGCCAGTAAAATAGGTAGTAGCAACGGAAACAAGAGAATTGGCAATAATATCTCCCTAAATCGTAAGTCAGTGGTTAGGCCACCCAGTAAAGTTCCGAGAGATGAGAATCCGATCGATGTGATAAAGCTGAGTAGAATCAGCTCAAAAAAATAATGGATAAGCGGACTATAAAAAAGAATGCTGAAAATGGGGATTACGATAATTTGAATGGATAAAATAAAAACTACGCTCCATCCCATCTTAGCTAAAAAAATATTACCTCGGCTTATAGGAGCCAATAGTAATGATTCTATACATTCGTCGTCTTTTTCAATTTGAAAGGATTTGTTCAAGCTTAATAAGCCCGCCAATAAAAATGTAACCCAAAACAGACCGGGAGCCAGCAATTGGTGACTATCGTTATCAGTGGGCAAGGCAAAGGAAAATACCAGGATAATGATGACGGAAAAAAATAGCATCGCCAGTATGTTTTCCAAGCTTCTCAGATCGAGTTTTAGATCTTTGATGAATATGACCCAAATGCTTTTCATATGCAAATTACGTTGTGATACTTTGGTATTTTTGAATCAAATCCTGATAGCTGAAATCTGATCGCAAGTATTGATTTTTAATTATTCCGCTTTCTAAAATCAAAATATCATCACTGTTATCAAAACAGGTTTCAATTTGATGGCTGATTAACAGGATCGTGCCTCCTTCTGTTTTGAACTGTCTTAAAAAGTCGTTGAATAAATTGATAGAGTCGTAATCCAAGCCGGTATACGGTTCGTCGAGCAGTAAAATCTTTGGTTTGGCAACCAACAGTTTCGCAATATTTAATCGTTTCAACATGCCACTGCTGAAACATTTCACCGGAATTGATGAAAAATCGGAAAGACCCGTTTTTTTGAGGGCAACTTCTATTTTTTCTTGTCGGTTTTCAACCTCCCGCAATTGAGAATAAAACGCGAGATTTTCTTGTGCACTTAATTCCTTGTATACCTGAGACGCGTGCGAAATGACGCCAATCATTTGCCGAAGTTGACGGGGATGCAGTGAGATCTCTTTTTGGTGAAGACTAATTTGCCCTGATGTTGGTCGCATCAATCCGCTTAGTATTTTAAATAAGGTGGATTTACCTGCGCCATTCTTTCCCAGCAATAGTGTTTGACGGCCTTTCTGTAGTTTGAATGAAACCCCCCTAAGGATTGGACAATATCCAAAGTTTTTTTTGATCTGCGAAATTTCTAGAATCGAGGCAGACCTTGAGTTCGGTGGTTTGATTTTGGCATGGTGACGGGATTGATTCACGATGGACTATGCTTCCTCGAGGTAATATTTTTAAATAAGTTTTTCTTTGAGTCAAGAATAGATATCGCCGCACTCTTAGACATGATCGGCAAATTCCGGGTCATCGAGATTCTCTAACCCTCTGATAATAAGCAAATGTATGCGTTGTTTTATCAGGCATAATTTTGAACTTTTTACTTAGTGGACATTCATCATCAAAAACTCCTCAAAAAAGCGAGTGCTTGCTGGGGTCAATGATTGATTGGGAAGCGTATCGGTTTCAGAGTTTTTTGACATCTAAAAAAATATCAAAACCCAAACTTGATGGTAACTGTTCAGTTAATTTCTCTCTGGTGGCTCCATAGTCTCGAAGAACTATGGAGTCTGTATGATTTACCTTAAGACTCCGCAAGACTACGCCATTACGGAGCCACCGTGGGCTTTAAAAGCGGATTTTTTGTTCTGTATGTGCTTAGAATCTATTTTTATTTTTCAGCGGCGGTCAGGGGTTCGCGAAAAACAAAAAACCCTATAA
>CAZJUM010000165.1:0-5659 GCA_964549175.1 uncultured Pseudomonadota bacterium
CATAGCTCTTCGAGACTATGGAGCCACCAGAGAGAAATTAGCTGAACAGTTACAGGGATTTTACTCAATATAGGGTTGGTATCGGAGGGAAGCTGTAGTAGAAATTGACAAAAAGACAAAAAATGATGCCCTCTGGATATAATCCATGAGGCATCGGAAAATGAGTTCCAAGTACCCATGAGTTTATGTAAATCAGTGTAACAATCTGTTTTGTTGCAATTTTTAACGTCAAAGTGCCCCCAAGAATCATGTCGAAAATCAAAATATTATCCGAATCATTAATAAACAAAATTGCTGCTGGTGAAGTCGTGGATCGACCGTTTTCTGTCGTTAAAGAGTTGTTGGAAAACGCTATTGATGCCGGAGCTGATCAGATTTTTGTGACGATAAAAAATGGCGGTAAAGAATCCATCTCTGTTTTGGACAATGGTTCCGGAATGTCCGAAACGGATACCCAACTGGCTATTGAACGCCATGCCACCAGTAAAATATCGACCAATGAGGATTTGGAAAATATTAATACCATGGGATTCAGAGGGGAGGCTTTAGCGGCAATCGCCGCCGTTTCGCGGTTCGAGTTGACTACCTGCCACGATGAAAACGAAGGGGGATTTCAAATCCGTATTGAGGGCGGAAAACGGATTCACACGGCTAAGACGGGATTTCCGCGAGGAACTCGGATTAGCGTCGATAATTTGTTTTACAATACACCGGCTCGTCAGAAATTCATGAAATCGGTTAATACCGAGTACGGGCATATTCATGACTTTATTATTCGTTTGTCGTTGGGATATCCCCATATTCAATTCAAATTGATTCACAATAAAAATGTGATATTGAATATTACCAAAAGCCAGTCATTTAAACAGCGTGTTCGGCAGTGTTTTGGTGATGAAATCGCGAATGATTTGACGGAGTGCCATCATGAAGAATCTTATCTTTCGTTTTCAGGGCTGATCTCTTTACCTTCTAAAAATCGAAGTTCCAGACGTTGGCAGCATACTTTTGTCAATGATCGATATGTAAAATGCCAGACGATTAATCACGGGATTTATGAAGGGTATAAAACGCTACTAATGAAGAATATGCACCCTATGTTTTTCCTTAAGGTGCAGCTAAGTCCTTCTGAAATTGACGTCAATGTTCACCCGGCAAAAACGGAGATTCGGGTTAAGAATCCCAATTTGATCCACACCATTATCGCCAATAAATTGTCGAGTTTGCTTAAACTAGGATCTCGTCGGCAGGTATTTCCGCACTCTGAATCTCCGCAACCTGAAATACCACCGACTGAAAGCAAACCGTCGCGTAATGATACGGACGCAGGTATGATAACGAAAGTCAGCATAAGTGAATCTCAGCCATCTTCGTCTGTCGATTCCCTCTATAAAGAACCCAGTGAACAACTGAGCTTTGTAGCACCAAGTTTGAAAGAAGTTGATCATAGACCAACACCTAAAGCGAAATCATCGACACCGGTGTCATTGTCCCTAAAAAATAGTGCGGAAGAGGAATTATTTCATTTTTCTGAACGGCAAGCACCATCTGAGAATCTGCCAGCAATTGATCGGAGTGAGGGGAAAAATTCTCTTTTTCAGGCGTTGGGTCAATTGTCCGGAAAATACATTTTGGCCCAGGGAGAAAATTGTCTTGTTCTGGTCGATCAACACGCGGCCCATGAGCGTATCAGGTTTGAAGAGATTCGAAGACAATTCTACGCCCGAACCCTTTCCGCGTCTCCGCTTCTCATACCAATGATGATGGAACTCCCCCCTCAGGATGGTGTTCTGTTGGAACAATATCAGGAAGAGTGGAAAAAGTTGGGTTTTGTGATCGATCATTTCGGTGGGAATGACTACTCCATTAAAGAGGTGCCCGCAATTTTGCAAGATCAGGATATCCCCAAAATTATCAAAGCAGTGTTGGACGAAGCGACTCAATTTGGCAAGTCCGGGAAGTTGGAAGTTTTTTTTAATGAGGTGTTCGAAAAAATGGCCTGTCATTCCTCAGTTCGGAGTGGTCAGGAACTGAGCCATCAAGAAATGCAATCTTTGCTTGATCAATTGGTTAACCTGGATCTTCATTTGACATGCCCACATGGGCGCCCTTGCGTTGTTGAGATGACGATCGCGGAATTAGACCGACGATTCAAACGAATCGTTTAATCTGGCAAGCTGAAACGATTCAGTGAAAAATCGCTTCACAATCCCCATTTTTTCCAATAAATTTCTATTTTAATGAAAGGCTTGACGGCATAAGGCTCACTCCTGTTCTTCACTTTATCATTTTTGTCATTTCATGAGAGTATTTGCTCTGGTCGGCAAACCCAATGTGGGGAAATCAACGCTGTTTAACAAACTGGCGCGTAGACGAATTGCGATTGTCAATGAACAACCGGGCGTCACCAGAGATCGAAATACAGCGGTGATCAATTACAGAGGGTATCATTTTATGTTAGTTGACACGGGAGGTTTTGACCCCGACTCAAAGGAGGTGATTACCCAAAAAATGAAAGAACAATCGCGATTAGCGGTGGAAGAAGCGGATGGAATCATTTTCCTGCTGGATAAATACTTAGGTTGGACCCCGCAGGATCAGGATATTTACAATTATCTCAGGCGTTCAAAAAAGCCGATCTACTTCACGGTGAATAAAATAGACAATCAGAAGCATTTGGACGAAATTTCGGAATTTTATGAGTCAGGCGCGGAACGGATTTTTCCTATTTCCGGTGAACACAACCGAGGAATTAACACCTTATTGGAAGCGATGGGCGAGGATTTTGAGGAGATTCGATCAGAAAATGAAGCGAAAAAGGCTGATGATATCCTGTCTATCGCGATTGTTGGGCGACAGAATGCGGGAAAATCCTCCATCGTCAATCATCTGCTCGGAGAAACCAAACAGCTTGTGGACAACGCGCCGGGAACGACTCGTGATCCGGTTGATAATTTTTGTAAGCATTATGGTCAAACCTTTCGTTTAATTGATACGGCAGGAATTAAGCGAAAGAGCCGAGTCAGCTTGATTATTGATAAATACAGTATCATCGCGGCGATTAAGAGTATTGAGCGTGCGGATGTTGTATTATTAATAATCGACGCGACGGAAGTCGTTGTTGAGCAAGACGCCAGAATAGCCGGTTATGTCCTGGAGAGGGGAAAGTCGATGATTATTGTGGTCAATAAATGGGATCTGGTGAAAAAGGACAGCAAAACGCTTGGGAGAATAAGGGGAAAAATCAAAGACCAATTATCATTTGTTAGTTATGCTCCGATAATATTTGTGAGTGCAAAGACCGGCCAGCGAGTTTCTACAATATTGGAAAAAGTCAAAACGGTATATCAACAATATTCCAAAAGAATCCGGACCGCAGATATCAACCGCATTGTTCAGACAATTGTATCAAGGCACACACCGCCATCGAGGGGACACAGAAAAACAAAGATATTTTATGCGGCACAAGTAGCCGTTTGCCCGCCTAGTTTTGCTATTATGACCAATAATCCGGATGGTATCAATTTATCCTATCAACGTTTTGTGACCAATCAGTTCAGACACTATTTTGGTTTTACGGGAACACCGATTAAAATATTTTGGAGAGAGAAATCTAAAAAATCACCGATTGAGGAAACCTGACCCATGATTTCATATTTCAGCTTTGACATAATTGCGCGTGGTGGCCCGATAATTGTTGTGTTGATCATTTGTTCGATATTATCTGTGGCTATTGTGGTTGAACGCTTGATTTTTCTTCGCCTGAGCAAACTAATGCAGGTTGACAAACTGATGCAAATCGAAATCGCCATCAAATGCGGCGATATTGGGATGGCCTTGGACTGGGCTAAGAAAGTGCCAGCTCCCATGATGAGAATAGCCGAAGTTGGATTAATCAATGCCGATCGTCCTAAAGAAGAATTGCGCCACGCCATTGAAGAGGCGGGCAGGATGGAAGTCCCCATCCTGGAGCGGTATATGACGTCACTGCATACCATTGCCGTGATTTCACCTTTATTGGGCTTACTGGGAACGGTGTTTGGAATGATACGTGTGTTTGATAAAATTGTTGAGCAAGGTGCGAAAGATCCGACCATACTCGCGGGAGGAATATCGCAGGCATTGTTAACGACAGCGGCAGGCTTAACGGTGGCAATTCCGACATTGATTTTTTACAATCTGATTTCTAAGCGGATTGAGAATATAATAACTAAAATGGAACATCATTCCATCACATTGCATGAGCTGATCACCGGAAATTTTTCATAACTCAAACCAGCCGAAATGATCAGATCCGATAGGGGCCAGGAGATACACAATGCGATTTCGAAAAATACGCTCCAAACAACTCAGTCTTGATATCACGCCTTTGATTGATGTGATTTTTCTTTTGTTGATCTTTTTCATGATTTCCACCACATTTATTAGTTATAATGAGATCAAAATCAAGCTTCCTGTGGCTGTTACTAAGGCTACGGAAGATCATATCAAACCGTTGGAAGTCACCATCACCAAAAACAATCGGATATTTATCAACAGCAAATTGATTGACAGCAAGCAACTGAGGAAAGCTCTGGAAAATGCGAAAATGGAACAAAAGCAGAATAAACTGGTGATCAGGGCTGATGGTCAAGTTCGTCATGAAAATATCGTGTTTGTAATGGATACCGCGAAATTGGCAGGTATTGAAAAATTGTCCATTGCGACCATATTACAGCGGTAATCAGATTTTCCCATGCCAATTAACAACACCTATATCTCAGCGGCAATTATCACCCTTAATGAAGAGAAGCAAATCGCGGAGTGTATCAAAAGTCTGGATTGGGTGGATCAAATAGTGATTGTAGATTCCCTGAGTCAGGATAAAACCAAAGAAATAGCGCTTTCTCTGGGTGCTGAAGTGATCGATCAAAAATTCCTAGGGCATGTCAAACAAAAACAATTTGCTGTCGATCAATGTCAACATGATTGGGTAATCTGTTTGGACGCTGATGAGCGAACCCCACCATCCTTAAAAAAAGAAATCATCCAATTGTTTCAGCAAACCACTCCGGGAGCACTTAAAAATGGTTACAGTGTGGCCAGGAGAAGTTTTCATATGGGGCGATGGATTATGCATGGTGGGTGGTATCCTGACCGTAATATACGTTTGTTTCATCGAAATCGCGGGAAGTGGGGTGGTGTGGACCCTCATGATCGTGTTGATGTCAACGGTGAGGTCGGAGTTTTGAAAGGGGCGTTGGACCATTATGTTTTTCGGGATCTTGCCCATAATATTCATACCAATAATCTCTATTCTACCATCAGTGCCGATATTCTTTACAACGAAGGTAAAAGACTTTCGCTTTTTGAGCTGATATTCAAACCTTTGGGGAAATTTATTGAAACCTATATTGTAAAAAAGGGTTTTTTGGATGGTATGCCGGGATTTATAATTAGTGTGGGAGCGGCATATTCGATGTTTTTAAAATTCGCGAAACTTTGGGAAAAACATCGCGTATCACCAAAAACCTGATGAACCAATTAAGTAAAGATACCTGCCCTTGGCAAGTTGTTTAATAAAATAATTGAGGTAACTGTCAGCTAATTTCTCTCTGGTGGCTCCATAGTCTCGGAGAGCTATGGAGTCTGTATGATTTTACCTTAAGACTCCGCAAGGCTA
>CAZJUM010000166.1:0-5646 GCA_964549175.1 uncultured Pseudomonadota bacterium
CGTCAAAAACCTTGTCAAGTAAAAAATGAACTTTTTTGCACTTTTTTAATAAGTGCTGAATAGATACATTTTAAAATACTCTTTATCACAAAATCCATATGACCTTTTCGTTAGGTTTTTTGTTGTTAGAGTAAAAAATGTGCTAAGAAAAACCAAAATCACACCACTATATCTACTTTTCTTTTTCAATGACAATTCAACAGTTCCCTCCTATTATAAACCTTTCTTATTGCCATTATTTTTAGCATGCGATTAAATATCGTCTCACAAATAAAGATTCAATAAGCCAAACTGTTCTGTTCCAAAAATCAATTCAAGGATAAAATGAAAAAGAGAGTATTCAGCGGAATCCAGCCTTCTGGTGATATCCACATAGGAAATTATATCGGTGCGATTCAAAACGGGGTAAAACTGACGGATAGCTATGATTGTATTTTTTGTATAGTGGATTACCATACTATGACAAATAAGTACGATCCCCAAATGATGCAAAAAAGGATATTGGATGCGGCTGTTGTTAATATTGCTTGCGGTTTTGATCCCAATCGATGTTCTATTTTCGTTCAGTCACAAATTATCGAACATACCGAATTGGCTTGGATATTCAATTGCGTAACGCCATTTGGCGAATTGCAACGAATGACGCAGTTTAAAGAAAAATCAAAACATCAAAGTAAAAACATCAATGTCGGGCTATTAGCTTATCCTGTTCTGCAAGCGGCTGATATTTTAATTTACAAATCTGAAGTCGTACCTGTCGGAGAAGATCAAATTCAACATATAGAGTTTTCCCGAAAAATCGCCAGAAAATTTAATACCGCTTTTGGCCATACATTTCCCGAACCTCAAGCTCATATTGGCAAACACAAACGATTGATGGGACTTGACGGGAAAAGTAAAATGTCTAAAAGTCTCAATAATTACATCAGTGTATTGGATGATAAGGAGACAATATGGGGAAAACTAAGGACCGCGTTCACTGATGAAAATCGTATAAAAAAGACTGATCCGGGAAACCCCGGAATCTGCAATATATTTACACTACATGAGGCTTTTTCCGAACAAGAAGAGCTAAAGGAAATTGATCAAAACTGTCGAGCTGGTTCAATCGGCTGTGTGGATTGCAAAAAAATAGTTCATAAGAATTTAGCTGAACATTTTACTCCCGTGCGAGAAAAGGCCCAAGCATTATATGATCGGCCGTCTGATGTCCACGATATTCTCAAGAAAGGAGCCAGCGAATGCCGTAAGATCGCGCAAGATGTTATGCGGGAGGTCCGCGAAAAAACCGGATTACGATAAGAAAAGCCATGGATTGTTTCAACCGGATTACAGCAACTCAGTCAGGATTAGAGTTCTGCCCAAAGTAACCAGTAATCTTAAAAACCCCGTACTGATGCTCTATAAATAACTCCCTTCCCTTCAATTGTGTATTGTTGAGTCAATGCCGGAATAACACACGATTCGCTTCTGTTCAAAACTAAAGACTCACTTTGATCAGTACTTTCTAATCGCATCTGACCTTCCGTACAAATTAAAATCTCAATTGAGTTCATGCGGATGTCAATATGTTGAAGCTGTTTGGCTGAATCAATTACAGTTAATTTAAACTCACTGGTATCGGAAAAGTACTCCTTAATCTGTGGAACTGCTCCCCACTGAGGTCGCAAAACCTTAGGATGCCCAGTTTTGAATGTCAGTATTTTCACAAGTTCTTCAATATCAATGTGCTTTTGTGTTAATCCCCCTCGTATGACATTATCTGAATTAGCCATGATTTCAATACAAGTGCCATAAAGATAGGCGTGCAACTCCCCCGCTGTTAAATACATAGCTTCTCCCGGTTTTAAGTTGATAAGGTTCAATAAAAACGGTGAGAGAACGCCAATATCATCATCGGTCACGCATTGGAGCAGGCATTGAAACTCTTGATACGCTTTATTATCATAGAAATCTCTTTGCTCTCGGAATTGACCAATCAGCTCTGATTGTTGCGATAAACTCAAGTTCATCAAAATCTGATAAAAACGTCGCAAACCAGCAGCGCTATTTTCATTCTTCAATCTTTTACTTTCTTCAAGTATGGCCGGATTTTCTACTCGTTCAAAATAATCAACAATTTCATTGATCGGGCGAAATCCGTTCAGTGCTTTGAAATCAGTCAAGGCACAAACTAATTCAGGTTTATGATTCGAGTCTTTATAATTCCTTTCGACTGCGTTAATAGACAACTTCAGTTCATTTTCACGTTGATGCCCGTCCATAGCCGCTGCTTTATCGGGATGTGCCTGAATTGAAAGCGGGTAATCGGCGGAAAGGATTTTAAATAAAAAGGGGAGTTTTCCATTATAAATTTTAGCCGCTTCCTCCCCCAAAATACCTGTCGGATCTTTTGCTATAAATTCAGTTAAGGTCATTGATATTGAGTCGTCAACAATCCTAGAAGGCGCTTTATCATGTGCCCCCATCCAAATTTCAGCCATGGGTTGTTTCGATTCGTTTATTATTCCCAGCACATCGCATAATTGCCGAACGGACCCCCAAGCGTAGTTTTGGACTGTATTTTCCAAATGATAGAAGTTTCTCATGGTAACGCGATAATTTCAGTTTGCGGGTTTCTGGCTTTAATAATCAGAAAGTACCAATTTCTTAGGCTTCAATTCCCAAGCCATTATGCCTGGTTTTAGCTTTGAAATCAATTGGATGGAGAGACAGGCAGGAGTGAGAAAAACACCTAATTCCCGGGTTTTATGTTGCTCAGAAAAAACTACTCAACTCATTTTCTATCGAATTGACGAGAAATTTCAAATATCTTTGGCCGGATTTAACCAAATATTTGATGAAGCAAATGTTGAATTAAAATTGCGGATGCCGCATTGACATTTAAGGACTCGATCGATTGATTACCGTGAATATGAATTAAATGATCACAACGTTTTTGTGTCAGTCGCCTTAACCCCTGCCCTTCATTTCCCATTACCAGAACCATGAAATCAGTAACTGGCACTTCCCGAAAGTCCATGGAATTGTCCGAACTGGCACCAACAACTGAAAAAGCTTCGGACCGCAGTCGGTTTAAACAGTCTGCCAAATTGACAACCTGAATAATGGGGAAGTATTCAAGTGCTCCCGCAGAAGCTTTGGAAACCGCTGGTGTCAATGGTGCTGCTTTTTTTCCGAGTGTGATTAACCCACTAGCCCCCAAAAATGCCGCCGTACGAATAATCGCTCCGACATTTTGCGGATCTTCTACCTGATCCAACGCCACCAATAGCTTTTTATCGGATGCCGCTGTCGATGCCAAAAAGTCGCCGGGAGTGATCATCCGGAGCTCACTACAGCGTAATACAGTGCCTTGATGAAGTTTGGCCTGCCAAGGTCCCCAATTGATACCTGTTCAATCGTTGAACAGTGATACCTCGCTTTCGGGCCAGTTGCTCCAATTCTTTTAAACGCGGTGAGCGGCCTTTGTCTTTAATATATAAGATCCGGTAGCTACGGTTGTTATTTAGCAGACATTGCCGGACAGGGGCGAACCCGTATAAGTGGATTTGATCGCTCATGGGCTATTTCCGCCGCCAGGTGGTTTTACCGTTTTTATCTTCGACCGAAATCGATGCGCTGTCGAGCTTATCGCGGATTTCATCAGCCAGTGACCAATTTTTCTCTTCCCGGGCCTGTTTGCGCTGAGAAACCAATGAATCAATATCCGCATCTGTAAGTTGCTCCCCTTCTTTTCTGATTCGTGGTCTTGTAAACCATTCCGTCGGTGAAGCCTGCAGAATGCCGAGGATTTCCCCTGATTTTAGAAGACAATGGTAAAGCGAAAATGCCTGTTCAAAGTCTTTGAGCGAGGTATTCAGTGCTTTTGTTATATTAAACAATATCGCAATGGCCAGCGGAGAGTTCAAGTCGTCACACATCGCCTCCATAAAACGTTTGGTGTATACCTTGGTTTTTTTAGCGTCGGGTTCAGTGTCTATTTGGTTGTGACCATACATTCGTTCAAACGACTCCAGTGCGCCATATATCCGATCTAATCCTTCGGAAATCTTGGCGATGGCTTCAGTATTGTAGTCCAGTGGTTGTCGATATTGGGTCGACAAAGTGAAAAACCGAATCAACTCCGGATGATATTGTTGAACAAGATCCTCAATAGTCGCGAAGTTACCCAGGGACTTTGACATTTTTTGTTGCTGGATTTTAACCATACCATTGTGCATCCAATAGTTGGCGAATACTTTGCCGTTGGCGCATTCGGATTGCGCGATTTCATTTTCATGGTGAGGAAAAATTAAATCACTCCCCCCGGCATGGATATCAATGGTTTCCCCCAAGTGTTTGTTAACCATAGCGGAACACTCAATATGCCAGCCCGGGCGACCGGGGCCCCAGGGACTTCCCCATGACGGCTCACCTGGTTTTGCCGATTTCCAAAGAGCAAAATCCAAAGCATCCTCTTTGTTCTCATTGACTTCAACACGGGTTCCGGAGATTAAATGGTCAATATTTTTCCAGCTCAACTTACCATACTCAGGAAACCGGCGAACTCGAAAAAAAACATCTCCTTTTGATTCGTAGGCATATCCCTTTTCTATTAAACGCCCCGTGATTTCAATCATTTCCGAGATATGATCCGTTGCTTTGGGTGCTATCTCCGGGGGGTTGATCATGAGTGACGCCATATCCTGATCATGAAGCTTAATCTGCTCTTCCGCTAATTGGGCGACAGTGATTCCACGTTGCTTGGCACGATTAATCATTTTGTCATCAATATCGGTGTAGTTCTTAACATAATTTACCTTGTACCCGAGCTCCTTGAGGACATTACGCATAACGTCAAAATTGATGGCCCCTCGGGCATGCCCCAAATGGGATTTATCGTAGACGGTGACACCGCAAATATAGATTTTGACTTTGCCGGTTTCGATGGGTTTAAAAACTTCTTTTCTATGAGATAAGGTATTGTATAATTGTAATATCATCGCTTTCCTTACGATATGAAGAGAGTGAATGATGTCGTGGTCGATTGGATTTCGGATTGAAAATGATCAGGCCTTTTTTAAAAAACAAAAATCGTAAATACTATAATTCGCCTTCGATACAGGTTGTATGAAATCCGCCCCGTGGTAAATATGCAGTGGTAATTTTAAGACGAGATGTTTCCAGTATTTTTTTTAGGTCGTCGTAAATTCGTTTGGTCACACCTTCTTGGTATAATCCGACATTGCGATAGCTGATCATATAGTACTTTAAAGATTTAAGCTCAATACATTTTCCCCCTTCGGGATAATACTCAATAATCAAATCGGCCTGATCCGGAAGACCACTAAAAGGACATACTGCGGCGAATTCATTTGAAACGGTTTTGATGTATTGGTTGGGACTATTGAAGTCAAAAACTTTTAAAAAATCCGTTCTTATTTTTTCCGGTCCGTCAAATGAAAATTTCATACCTTCTGCTTGAGCCATATTAAATCTCTTTTTTATACGATCATTGTAAGTTGATAGGTTTTAATTATTTCCCGTAAACGGGTAAGTAATAGCCAACTCACTGAAATTTTTTAAGTTATTTAAATGATGTGGTCAAGTAAAAATGAGTTATAGTTGATTCTTGTGTTTGAGAGTGAAGTGGCGTACCCCTTT
>CAZJUM010000167.1:0-5634 GCA_964549175.1 uncultured Pseudomonadota bacterium
TAACAAAAATCCGTCAAAAACCTTGTCAAGTAAAAAATGAACTTTTTTGCACTTCTTTAATAAGTTCTGGATAGATACGTTTTTCGTATTTGGCATTTTGGTTATTCAACAGATGAATTCAATTGATTCTCTGTCAGCCCCCAAAAGCTACTTAATCGATGAGCTGTGTCGCGAAGATTAAGTGGTTTAATGCCAAGATCTCAATAAGTTTAGATTACTCAACAACACTGACAAATTCTTGCTTGATTTCGATTTTTTCGAAAGATCGATTTGTTTGATCTGAACCCAATCAACTAACAATAATCTCGGTGGACCAGAGCTCTGTTATCTTTGTTTTGACTTATAATTATTTCAACTACTTAAATGATAAGTATCATTGTGGGGGTATATACCTAATTATCAAGCCTTTCCGAGCACTCACTCCGTCGTTGTCTCTTGAAATTAACTTGATCATATTACTATCTTTATCAAGTGAGACAGAAATCTTAAAACTCACTTTTTGCTGTTTATCCAATTGATAGTTCTTATAGTATACCTTTTTTTTATTGGCAAATACATACATATCTTTGACAAATCCATTGTCTGAAATTTCACCACTGATATCAATTGTCTTTTGACTGCTGGTCAGTTGCTTTGTTTTAACCACAATACTCGGGGGCTTGTTCGTAACAGCTGCAAGTTTTTGAGTGACCGGAACTCTGATTTTTTGATTCACTGACTTCAGCGAAAAAGTCTCATCAATAATATCCACTGACAAATCAAGCACTTCATCGGGCGGTATCGCTTTGAAATCAAACTGAAAAGCAAGCTCTGCTTTTCCACCGGGATTAATTGATTTCAAAGACTTTTTGCCTGAACTCAAAAAAACGTTTTTGCCTTCCGCGCTTTTTAACAACACTTTGATTGGCCCTGATTTTCCCTTACCTTTATTTTCAACGGAAATATGCACTCCGACAGTCTCACCAGCTTGAAGTATTTGATCCGCATTACCTTTTGATTGATGTTTGCCATTCTCAAAAAACGAAACATCATAGTAGAAATCGGGGCGCTCTTTTCCCAAAGTGTTAAATGTCGTACTACTGGTATGCACTTCATTGTTGTTCTGATCAGTAAAGGTAAAACTGATCAAGTTGTTTCGGGAGATGGAAGACTCTGAGATTTTTATAGGAAAAAACCATTCTTTGGTTTCATTGGATTTCACTTTTCCAAATGCAAACTGCCGATCATCAAAAATTTGATTTTCACTTTCCGAAATGGCAAGCAAGCGGTAAATATCTGTTTCCCCAGTATTTTTCACCTCCAAATGGAGCCTTATTTCACTATCCGCACGAATGCTGGATTCTGTTTTTTGCCACACTTCTTTGTCATCTTTTGTCTCTTTAAGCTCAATCCAAAATCGGCTCGCAATTTTTCCAATGTCTTGGGTCGATGATGTTGTCCAATCTACGGGAATGGAAAAACCAGAAAATTTTTCGATCAATCTTTCATCTTGAATCCTTTTCTCCGCGTCCGCAAAGTCAATGGCTCCTTTATAGAAATTTTCAAACTCCTTTGCGGAATTTTTTATTAGCATTTTTTTGCTGAATTGAACCCAAAAATCATTTTCCAATGAATCAGCCAATGAAGAGTCGGAGAATTCGTCTTCATCGTCAGCATCCGCTTTCTGAGATAGATAAAATAATGTTTTATCCACACTTTCGGCTTTATCACCCCATTCGGCGAAGTTTTGGTCCAAACTGTCCTCAAGATCATTTTGTTTTCCCGGAATGATTTGTAGTGACTCATTATTTACATAGTAAGGCATCAATTCGATGTGAGGAGTAACCCCAACAGATTGAATTGAAATATTTCCTGGTGTCAGATATTTAGACCTGGTGTATTTCAAAGCGGATCCGGAAGAAAGCTCTCGAACTCCCTGAACTGAACCTTTTCCGTACGTGCGATTGCCAATAACCAAAGCTCGATTATTTTTCTTTAGTGCCGCCGCCACAATCTCAGATGCTGATACTGAATCATTGTTTACCAATATCACTAAGGGAACATCTTCTATGCTATTAAACCAGCTAGCTGTGTGGTTTTTGACTTCTTGCATACTCAGCCCTGCCGTTGAAACAATAATGCCTCTATCCAGAAATCGATCACTTATTTTAATTGCCTGTTCTAAATATCCCCCCGGGTTGTCTCGTAGATCAACAATCAACCCTTTAAAATCATTAAGGTCGTAGTCCATTTTTTCCAAATGCGAATCAAGCTCATCCGTGGTATTCAGTTGAAAGTTCTTGATCCGAATATACCCAACTCTACTTTTTTCTCCTTCAAAAACATGGGATTCGACGCTATTTATATTAATCGCTGCACGTACAATCTCAAATTTTTTCGGAATTTTAAAACCTTTTCTTATTGTTTTAATTATTTCTTTCGCTCCGTCTTTGCTTTTGATTTTCTTAACCACATCCTTTCTCACAATATGCAAAACCACTTTAGTTCCTTCTTTGCCTTTGATTCTTTTAACCGCATCCTTTAGTGGCAGATTAATTGTCGATTCATCATCAATCTGAACAATCTTGTCTTTTGGTTTAAGCCCGGCACGGGATGCCGGAGATTCAGGCATTGGTTTAATAACGGTTAGTTGATCATCCCTGATTCCAATAGTCATACCTACTCCGACGAAGCTCCCTAATGATTCTTGATGAAACGTTGAATAAACATCCGGGATAAGCAGCATCGTATGCGGATCTAATTGCTTTAATGATCCGTTAATCAAGGCATAGTCGACCGATTCAGGTTCTTTTTCTTCAAGGTATTGCTTCGTAAATTTGGCAACTTGTTGGAAAATTTCATTTAGTTGTTTCACATCCTGAGGTTGTTTGAACTGAAAGGCTTTTTTGTATTGGTCGACGCTGATTTCAATACGAACACGATCTTCCTCTTTTTCCATTTGTGTTAGTATCGGAGCAATACTGGATGACAGAAGATCCAATGCCCCTTCTAACATTTTTGTCGGAACCACACGATTGTGATCGACATAATACTTATCAATGATTGTCAATACATTCGTTATCAAGTCAGATCTGGGAATAAAACGCTCCGCTAAACCAATTTGCGGAGTAAGAAAAATTGATATTAATGTGATCAGTAAGTTGCGTTTCATATCAGTTGCGAGTTGGATTCTTATAGGTCAAATCTGAGCGTTTATCTCTCAGGTTTCTCTAAGCAAGGTGTTGACAACGGTTTGATGTCATTCAGGAAAAAAACTGCTCAGCTCATTTTTACCGGATGGACGAGAAATCTCAAATATCTTTGGCAATATTTTACGTTTATTCCGCATAAAAAGCACCATAATCGGCAATCTTGTTACACAATATACCATTTTATAGTTTATGCATAATATCAATGATCTGTTCATAATATCTAGTTGCGCGGGATTGATGGACTGCAGCTACATTTCCCGTTGAGTTTTGCATCGCGACACTATGCTTATTTCCAATTGTTAAGCATTTGATGGCACGATAAAACGGTAATATTTGCTTGATCTCTTTATCGCCGCTGATTCTACTATACCGCTTGATCAAATATGCGCTTAAATCTCCCAACTCAGCCTGATTTAGCTCTACAATAAGATCTGCTAAATCCGCTGCCACGTCAGTGTGCTTGTTTTTTAATGGATCCGTTGAACGACTTAACGCAACAACGGTATCTTTTTGTATGTTGATTTTTCCCGGGATGAAACACCCGTGAGTTTTTTTAATGAATCCCTTTTTGATTCGCCTCAAAAACAGCTTGCGGTGGTTCACCAAATATTTTTCCAGAGGATGCAAAATCATATCTATTATGGCCTGTGAGATGGTTACCCCAAGATATTTTTTTGACTGATAAAACAAATCCTGAAGCAACGCGTTCAAGTGTTCAGGTGTCCCATCCTCTTTTGAATTGGATTTGGAAGTTTGTTCATGGAATCGATAAAGAAAATCGACAATTTGCCCTATCATCTTCTCAGATACTTTTCCTTTTTCAATAATCGTATCCAGAAAATGACGATCAAGAAGTTGATTCATCGCAATCACAGTGTACAACCCTATCTTCTTATCTTTTTTCTGAAGAGTATATTGATCGCCATCCCGGACGACACACATCAACTCTGTCTCAAGACTGGGAGAATGTATATTAATTGTCGCGACGGCTTCTTTGCAAAACAACTCATCCAAAGCAATAGAGCTTTGGGTCGCTGCTTTTTTCTTAACTTTGTAAACTCTCTTTCCTGTTTTAAAAATCCAAAAATTGGAGCTTTCTTGATACTTTATAATAATTTTGTTCGTATCAGGAAAGAAATCTTCGCGCATGAAATCCTGATAGAATTCAGGTTTTTTACTTCTTGTCTGTGCCATTATTAATTCGAATAAAATTAAATTACAATTGAGCTAAACAAATATCTAAGTACCGGAAAAATTTGATATATGAATCGAAAACGGAAGTTTACCCGAACCGTGAACTGGTAAGTGTATTTCCTTTTTCTAAAAAAACTAAAACTGATTGTGTATAATTCGTAGCCCTTTTTCTTTGGTCACCCCTGTCATTCTCATGAAAGTGGGAATCTAACAATAAAAGTCTAAGAAACCAAATGGTTTTCCGGATCCCCGCATCCGCAGGGGCGACAGGGCGCAAATTGTGCGCCGATTGTGACCGCTGCCCGGATCCCCGCATCCGCGGGGGTGACAGAAACAAAATGGCTGAAAAGTGGACAAAACCAACCGGATCCCCGCATTCGCGGAGATGGAAGAAGACATTATTGGCAAATTTAGGATGCTAATAGTAGATAATCAGGAAACTAAAAATTGCCCTAAGATAAAATACATGAGTTCACTTTGTCAGCTTTTTACGATAACCGGGCATTTGCCCAAATAAAAAATCGGAGCATGATATAGCTAAAAATAAAGCAATA
This sequence comes from uncultured Pseudomonadota bacterium, assembly GCA_964549175.1. Lineage (GTDB taxonomy): Bacteria > SAR324 > SAR324 > XYD2-FULL-50-16 > XYD2-FULL-50-16 > CAZJUM01. The sequence goes on from CAZJUM010000167.1 coordinate 4,940, forward strand.
GGCTGGAGTATTAATCGATACCAATATGTCATACCAAAACGTGAATTGTATCATTTTACCGGTTTATCAGGCTAGTCTAAAGAAGCCGATTTGTCGATATAAAACTAAATATTTCAACAATTTCAGTCAAACATGCCTAATCAACTGCAAATTCTTCTGCAACACAAGAATCAACGACAACTCCTATGAACCTGTTTGTTGGTTGAATATAATGACTCCATTTTAGGGTTTTCCCTCATCAGAGTATACCGGTTTTTAACGCCCTCACTTCCGACCGCGAAAATGTGGCATCTGGTTGTAAAGCCGATTCCGGAAACTCTAAAACACTTGTGTGAATGGCTTCTCTGATAATTCGGGGGAGATCATCACCCAATGATTTTTGAGAAAGATCCGGCCCCCCGAAAATAATCGCTTTGAATAAATCCCAAAGAATTGTGACAAACGAGAGCAGTCGCGTACCGTCGGAGATTCGCTTCCGTATGGTATTAAACTTACCTCCTCCCTCAGTATAAAAAATTAGGTAACTGTTCAGCTAATTTTTCTCTGGTGGCTCCATAGTCTCGAAGAGCTATGGAGTCTGTATGATTTTACCTTAAGACTCCGCAAGGCGACGCCATTATGGAGCCACCGTGGGCTTTAGAAGCGGATTTTTTTGTTCTGTATGTGCTTAAAATCTATTTTTATTTTTCAGCGGC
>CAZJUM010000168.1:0-5555 GCA_964549175.1 uncultured Pseudomonadota bacterium
CACATACAGAACAAAAAAATCCGCTTTTTAAAGCCCACGGTGGCTCCATAATGGCTTAGCCTTGCGGAGTCTTAAGGTGAAATCATACAGACTCCATAGCTCTTCGAGACTATGGAGCCACCAGAGAGAAATTAGCTGAACAGTTACTAAAGTTTAAGACAAAACCCAGATTTAGAAAGCAAATGATCTAAAAACACCGGAAGGCCGATTAATTCTTATATTCAAGGAAAATTGAAATAAAAACCACTCAGCTTCCCAGTGAAAAAACAATGAGAACCAAAGCGGGAAAAGACCCCCTAAAACCAAGCTTGAAAACACCACCAAAAGGTTAAGGTCTCAAGCGGGGACTATAGCACTCATGAGCTTTTCAGATAAAAACGAATCCTCCGAGATTAGCTCTGAGTATGTCAGATTCGAGAGAGGCGCACCAACGAATCAAATATGAATTGAATATCGCTAAATTCCCGAGTAAGGGTACAAAAGCATCAAAATCCGGACACGAAACCATTAAGCGCTCAATATTGACCGCGTTCTCACGGAGCAAAGCTCAAAACGAATCCCAAATGTTCGGGCTTTCATGAAGTAGCCGCGCATTTTTTGTCAAATTGAGATGAAATTTCAATCAAAAACCGGAAGTTCCAAGTTTAGTGTAGTATTTTGTCATCTACCTGCGGAATTTAGCCAGTATGAAATTCTATTGACTTATCCGTTTTTTTTACCAAGAATTAAAAAAATAGAAAGCTATTTCTCAAGCACCTGAAAATATAGAGATATAAAATTAAGCCATAGTTTTTCTACTGAGTCGGCGATATAAAAAATTGATTCAGACGAATTCAATAGCTTGCGGAAAATAAAAAGCATTCTGTGGATTCATTTTTACAATTCATTTTAGGGAGGAAGGTTGGATATTCCGTCGAGTAATTTATTTTACTCTTTTTGGCAAAAATTGTTGTTTCGATCTCAAGCACCCCCCAAAAAGCTTAAGAAGAAAAAAGAAGAATTAGAACTTATCAATAACCTCGAAGACTATTTCAGTACTACCTGCAGAGAAATCATGGTACCCAGGACGAGAATGGTTACCATCGAAAAAAATAAACTGCTCCCGGAAGCGGTAGAGCTATTTATTAAAACAGGTCACTCCCGAATTCCGGTTCAAGACGAGAAGAGAGATAACATCGTTGGTATCTTGTATGCTAAAGATCTTTTCAAGTATTTTAACTCCGCTGAGCATATCGCGATTTCCCGAATAATGAGGCAGCCTTATTTTGCTTCCTATAGCCAGCCTATTCATCAGTTATTAGCAAACTTCAAAAAAGTGCATATCCATTTGGCTATCGTTATTGATGAGCATGGCGGAGTTGACGGACTTACAACCATCGAAGACGTGCTTGAAATGCTAGTTGGTGATATTCCCGATGAATTTGGTCAAAATGATGATCCGAGTTATGAACAAATTGAAGATGGTGTTATCATTATAGACGCGGAGTTCCCTTTAAGTGATTTTAACGAATTATATGATACTGATTTTCAAAAAGAGGGAATTGAAACGATTGGAGGATTTGTTTGCCATAGCCTTGCTAAAATTCCGGGAAAAGATGAAAAATTCAAATTGGATAATATAAGTTTTATAGTTGAGGAAAGGAGTGAGAGGAGTCTGCAAAAATTACGACTAATCGCACCAAAACGATAATTATCGTGGGATTCTTATTTTGGGTTCCTCGTCATTTTGTATGGGCCATTCTGCTTTGTCCGGTTAGAAAAACGCGAATAATTCAATGCAGTTCAAGATATCACTCAAGTTCTACACCCCCTTAAGTGCCGGTATTTCAGTAGGCTCAGCGGTTAGAACGGTTAAAGTCATCCGTTAGGCCGAGAACCTGAAATATTTTGACCAGACTCTGCCGGAACAGCCCAATGAGGAATTCATAAAGTCGATGTGCGGATGTTACAAACCCAGCGTCACCTCCGGTCCGTTAAATGGTTCTCCCGAAGTCTGATAGTTCCCTGTCTGATTAAAGAAATTCAAGAAGTTGTATCTCAAAGAACTGATCGTTGCAGACGCGATTTGAGCATTGAAATTGCTGCTTTGATCTTTTCCCAAGCCAAGAGACTGCTTGCGTTTTTTAATGCTAAGCTCAAATGACCACCTTTTAGTATAGGGTTCACCTCAATTTACGGGATGCGAAACTTGAGCAAATTATTTCACCCATTTTGATTAAAAAAAACCAATGCCAGCAATCGTTATTGCCGATGCGGAATTATTGCTCTATGCTCAGTGCTTATTGAAGTAAGGTAAATTATTGACTGCTTAAACAAGCATTCCGGTTACTGAACAACATCTGACTCAAAACAATCCTCAATAAGAAGACAAATGAGTGAAAAAGACAAGATCAAGGAAGAGAATATAATAGAAGATCAGGAAGCTCAAGATGAGCATCAACCTGTGAATGAGGCCGATATACCGGAAGTTGAAATCGAAGTTATCGCTGAAAATGGGAAAAACGGAGTTGAGGATAAGTTCGACGAATACGATAAGGTAATTGCGAAAGGCTCTTTTACACAGTTGATACCCAAAATGGAAATACTCCCGGAAAGACTGGGCATCATCGCGGTTCAGCATCGCCCGTTATTCCCTCACATGGTAATCCCTTTAGTAGTGGAAGGGGATCTGTATCAAAAAACACTTAAAATCGCTCAGAAAAACGAGCCGGGATATATAGGCATCGTTCTCAGCAAACCCAGTTTTGATCTTGAGAAACCAAAGATCGGAGATCTATACGAACATGGTGTTGTCACCAGAATCGCAAAAGTTTCCTCGCAAGATAAAAAACACAGCCAGGTTTTGCTTGATGTAGTGGAACGTATACGAATCGTGCGTAGTATCAAGAATTCCTCCAATGTCATGCTGGCAGAAGTTGAATACCTGAAACCGAAGAAGTTAAAAATGAATGACGAAATCAGGGCATTGAGCCGGGAAATCTTAACCAATATGAAAGAGTTGATTCAATTAAATCCGTTGATCAAGGAAGAGCTCAATCAATTCGTTAATCAAATCAGTCTTGATGATCCGAGCCGATTAGCCGATTTCGCGGCAACCCTGACCACTGCGAACCGGGAAGAACTGCAAACGATATTAGCGACAACCAACATCGTTGATCGCTTAAGCCAGACACTATTATTGATCAAAAAAGAGCTTGAGTTAAGTAAACTGCAAGCAGACATATCCAAGCGAATCGAAGAAAGAATATCCGAACATCAAAGAGAGTTCTTCTTGAAAGAGCAACTCAAAGAGATCCGGAAGGAGTTGGGATTATCAAAAGACGAAAAAACCCAGGAAGTAGAAAAACTGCAGAAAAAAGCCGAGAAATTAAATTTTTCTCCGGAAGCCGAAGAGCGATTTAAAGAAGAAATAGACAAAATATCTCTACTGGATGTTCAATCTCCGGAATTCAATGTATCACGCAATTACCTGGATTGGATCACAGCATTACCGTGGGGGGTATTCTCTGAAGACAATTTGGATATTTCCAAAGCTCACAGGATTTTAGAAGCCGACCACTACGGCCTGGAAGATGTTAAAGAAATCATTCTGGAATTTATCGCCACATTAAAGTTAAAAAAAGAGATATCCGGCACCATTTTATGCTTTCTCGGACCTCCGGGTGTCGGTAAAACCTCCATCGGAAAATCGATAGCCCGTGCGCTGAGTCGAAAATTCTATCGCTTTTCGGTCGGAGGAATGCGGGATGAGGCTGAAATAAAGGGGCATCGTCGTACTTATATTGGTGCCATGCCAGGGAAATTTATCCAGGCCCTAAAAATCACCAAGACCGCAAATCCGGTGATCATGCTGGATGAAATTGATAAAATCGGGAATAGCTATCAGGGGGACCCCGCCAGCGCACTTCTGGAAGTATTTGATCCGGATCAAAATGCCACATTCGTTGATCACTACATGGATATCCCATTTGACTTATCCAAGGTGTTATTTATCGCCACCGCCAATCAACTGGATACGATTCCACCGGCATTGCTGGATCGTATGGAGGTAATACGTCTTTCCGGTTATATCACCAAGGAAAAACAAAAAATCGCCCGTAAATATCTAATTCCCAAACAACGAAAAAATCATGGTTTAACGGCAAAAATATTCAACATCACAGACTCCGCCGTGAGGAAAATTATCAATGGCTATGCAAGGGAAGCGGGTGTGCGAAACCTTGAGAATCAAATCAAGAAAATCTGTCGGAAGGTTACCAAAGAGATCGCTGAAAGCAAAAAGCCAAAGAAGTTCAGTATTGGTCAAAATGATATCATGAAGTATTTGAAAAATCCCATTTTTGAAAAAGATGAGCTAATTGGCGCGGGAAAAGTCGGAATTACCACAGGATTGGCATGGACCAGCATGGGTGGCGCGGTGCTGTCAGTGGAAGCCAGCAATACAATTTCGCATCGAAAAGGAATGACGCAAACCGGTCAACTTGGTGATGTCATGATTGAGTCATCTGAAATCGCGTATAGTTTTGTGGTGGCCAATGCTGAAAAATATGGTGGTGATCCTGAATTTTTCAAGAATTATTTCATTCATCTCCATGTACCCGCGGGCGCGACTCCCAAAGATGGTCCTTCAGCCGGTGTTACAATGGCAACTGCTTTACTCTCACTGCTACTCAATAAACCGGTCGTGAAGAAATTGGGAATGACTGGTGAACTTACTTTGATTGGAGAGGTTCTCCCCATCGGAGGATTAAAGGAAAAGATCATCGCTGCAAGACGCGTCGGCTTGAAATCCATCATTATTCCTGAGCAAAATCGCAAGGATTATCTGGAAATCCCTGAGCATTTAAAGGAAAAACTTGAAGTCCATTTTGCCAAAACCTTTGACGATATCTTTAAGGTCGCCTTTGGTAAAAATAGATTTAGCCGGGAGACCGGATACGAGGTTTAAACTTCGCCAATGCCGGAAAGCGTTTCTTGTTAGGAATGCGGCAAGGTGAACAGGAAATATTGGAAAGCTTGTTTTCCGTATAGAATTTGATATTGGCAGGATCTTTTGTTTGTTCGCCGCAAATCGTCTATTCCAAATCAGGCCGGATCAACCGGACCGATTCAAGAGAAAACTCAAACCATTTATCTTGGTCGTGGATTTTGGCATGTGGCTCCTTTCAATTCGCAGGATACCTTGCTATTTTATAAGGTGAGTTCTGATATGGTATTGGCTAATTTGAAATAGCCCGTTTTTGATGAAGATCACTAATATTAATGGTTCTATCACATATGTCCACTATTTCGTTATTATGGGATATGACTATTAATGTCTTATCTTTAAAATGATTCTCAATAAAGCTTTTGTAACTGTTCAGCTAATTTCTCTCTGGTGGCTCCATAGTCTCGAAGAGCTATGGAGTCTGTATGATTTTACATTAAGGCTCCGCAAGGCGACGCCATTACGGAGCCACCGTGGGCTTTAAAAGCGGATTTTTTTTCTGTGTGTGCTTAAAATCTATTTTTATTTTTCAGCGGCGGTCAGGGGTTCGCGAAAAACAAAAATCCCT
>CAZJUM010000169.1:0-5548 GCA_964549175.1 uncultured Pseudomonadota bacterium
GGAGACCAGCGAAGAATGGGAGACAGGCAGGAAGTATCTTACACTGGAGTACGATTTGCTCTCTGATTGAATTTATAGAAAAATAGTTGCACTATCAGTGCTTCTACATGCTTCACAGAAAAGTGTATAAATATTATGCGCCATCGACACTATAAATGATTATGTGTTTATTGTTTACACGTTTATGAGAGAAACAGCCTGCCTAAATTGTTTCCGAAACACCGCATGTATTTCTAAAAAACCTTAATTAATTAGTTGGTTATATTTATTGTCAGATTAATGAGCGCCTTTTGGCATAGGCCTTGCATTTAACAATAATGAGCGGTTGAAAGGCGATGCCTTGTGGGTCCGATGATTAGCATCGAAAAAAAAGCATAAGCTTAGTCGAAAAGGATAATAAAGATGAAAAGAACTACTTCAACACTTCTCAGCCTTGGAGTATCCGTGCTAATTATAGCCCTGGGAGTATGGTTTCTATACGATCATAGTATGGGCGGGTGGTCGGAAAACGGTCGATGGCTGATGGGGCATCATGGTTATATGGGAGGCGGTATGGGAATCATAATGATTTTTTTCTGGGTCTTTCTTATTGGAGCTATTGCACTGCTGGTTTCAGGGGTGGCTAAAGGAACTCGTGGCTCTAAACACCATCAAGCTAGTTTACTAAATCCCATTGAAATTCTCAAGCAGCGTTATGCTCAAGGTGAAATAGACAAGGCTGAATTTGAGAATAAACGGCGGGATCTATCGATTTAGAGAAGTCATTTCAAACAACAACGGAGGTGCAATATGACAATCCAAACCAATACAAATGATAAAATCGATCCGGTGTGCCGAATGAAAGTTGCCGAAACCAGTAATAAGGTGCTGCCATTTACTTTAAACGAGAACACCTATTTTTTTTGTGCCGAAACATGCCGAAAAAAATTTATTACTGATCCGAAGAAATATTTAGAAAAGAAAGTACCCAAAAAAAAGGGTTTGTGGGGTCGATATATAGATCGAGTTAAAAAGACGACTGGCGGCAAATCACAATGCTGTCATTAAGGATATGGAGATGAACGATATTTTACAAAATAATGTTAAGACGTATATCCAAAATCTTATTTTTGAAACTTTTGGCTCGATGACAGATGATACCAAGCGCCATAATCGTATACAGAAAGAAGGAAATTGGGAAGATTCCCACTCTAATTCGCATCAACCCGAAGTGGTGCGAAAAGGTTAGACGATAAAAGAAACGGTTTGAATACGAATTGCAGAAAATTCCGACAATAGATCAATGGAAAACAAGCATTTGGAGATGAAAATGAAAACTCAAAATGACAAAAATATAATAGGCAATGAATCCCCCGGTATATCCTGCTGTGCCGACACAAACACGAATAAAGGAAGGCCTTTGATTTATGGTATTTTGACAGCTTTGGCAATGATTGGTTTCTATCTAGGTCTGATTACACTTACATCTGACTGGTATAATGCAAAGGCCCAGTTTGCTGATTATCAATGGTGGCTTATTGCGCTATCTGTGGGTATGGGCTTGCAGGTCAGTCTTTTTACTCACATGCGCAAGGCAATGGCATCAATACACTTGAAAAAGGCTGCATCAGGCGTAGCTGCCTCAGGAGGTATATCCGGGGTAGCCATGGCTATTTGTTGTTCCCATTATCTGGCAGGTTTGCTTCCCATTATCGGCTTACCGTTTCTTTCTACAGCTGTGGCTGGTTTGGAGCGTTATCAAACCCAATTCTTTTTTGTTGGAGTTGTTTCTAACATATTGGGCATGACGTATATTATTTGGGTAATGTTTAAAAATGACCTCTTGCCTGACATGCCGCTTCTTCATCAACTGAATAAGTAAGTTTATATGTAACTACTCAGAGCACTTCATCTTCGGCCCTTCAGGCCTTTCCATATAGCGATGCTATTATGAAAAGACCTGAATGACCGAACCTAAAGCACTCTGAGCAGTTACAGTTCGAGATACAATCGTTATAGTTCGTGCTTTTTTGTGCTTTTTGCCATTACGCTGAGTAGTTACGTTTATATCAACAAATAGGAGATAAGATTATGAAATCATTAAATGAAATATCTATAAAAATAATACAATTGCTGATGATTATTATAATTTTGGCAATGGCTGTTTCCGGGTGGGCTTACGAAAGTAAAAGCAATAATCAAAATGGTGTCAGAGTGCAGATTACTCCGATCGTCTTGTCACCGAACAAGGTCGCACAATTTCAACTTCGCTTAAATACCCATAGTGTGGTATTGGGCCAGGATTTAACAGTAGTAGCTGAACTTCGTGATGATCAGGACCGTACCTATAAAGCCCTGCAGTGGAAAGGGTCACCTCCAGGAGGGCACCATCGTTCAGGTGAACTGACATTCGAGACTCTTCACACAACAGTCCGTGAAGTAACATTGATCATTCGTGAAATTGGTGGTGTTGATCAGAGGGTGTTTTCATGGAAAATCTGATCATTGTTAAACAAAACCTTCTTACCTTTGGGTTAACGCGGAATAAACTAATCTGCGATTGCTGCAAGCGATCAGCTGAGGCTGAAAGAAATAGGGAGATTTCTGATGAACGACCAAAAACCGAGTCGTCCGTCGTCAGCATAGTATTTATTTAAAGACGATTTGGGATATAGCGGGGGAGGTGGTTTTATGTCCGATATGAATATAGTGTTTCCAGTTACAGGTATGACCTGTGCTAATTGCGCTGCCAATATTGAACGAAGTCTAAACAAATTAAACGGTATCCAGGAGGCCTTGGTCAATTTTGCCTCGGAAAAAGCAAATGTGCGTTTTGATTCTAGACAGATTGACATCCAGGCTGTGGTGGACAGCGTTGAACGGGCCGGGTACGGTGTAGTGACCCAGCATATAGAACTACCCATCACGGGCATGACCTGTGCCAATTGTGCAGCCAACATCGAACGAGCTCTGAATAAAAAATTGCGCGGTGTCACACAAGCGTCTGTAAACTTTGCGACCGAACATGCCGCCATCGATTATCTACCCGCCGCTGTGAGCATCGAGGAGATTGTCGCTGCCATTGAAAAGGCCGGCTATGGCGCCATTCTTCCGGGAGAAGGCCGGGAGGGCGAAGATGCTGAGCAAATCGCACGTCAGGCTGAAATCCGCGATCAGACCCGCAAATTTATTGTGGGGGTGATTTTCGCCCTGCCGCTTTTTGTTTTGAGTATGCTGCGAGATTTCAGCCTCATCGGTGCATGGAGTCATGCAGTATGGGTCAACTGGCTGTTTGCTGGATTGGCGACGCCGGTACAGTTTTATACCGGATGGGATTACTATGTTGGTGGATTTAAAGCTATCCGCAACAAAAGTGCCAACATGGACGTGCTCATCGCCCTAGGTTCTTCAGTGGCCTATTTCTACTCTTGGACTGTCCTGCTATTCCCTGCAGCCGGTCAGCACGTTTATTTTGAAACCGCAGCGGTTATTATCACCTTGATAAAGCTGGGCAAGCTGCTGGAAGTCCGAACCAAAGGCAAGACAGGGAATGCCATCCGCAAATTGATCGGACTGCAACCCAAGACCGCTTTTATTGTGGAAGAGGGGCAGGAAAAGGAAATAGCACTTTCCCGGGTAAAAAAAGATATGATTCTTGTGGTTCGACCCGGGGAACGAGTTCCTGTGGACGGTACAGTCATCCAGGGACAGTCTGCAGTGGATGAATCCATGCTGACCGGCGAACCATTGCCAGTCGACAAAAAGGTAAATGATACTGTCGTTGGCGGTACCATCAATGGTGAAGGTTTGCTCAAGTTTCGAGCAACCCGCGTAGGGCAGGAGACCGCGCTGGCTCAAATCATCCGGCTTGTCCAAGAGGCTCAGGGCAGCAAGGCCCCGATTCAAGCTTTGGCCGATCGTGTGGCAGCGGTTTTCGTGCCGGGGGTTATTCTGATCGCTTTCACGACGCTTGGTATTTGGTGGGGTATTACCGGCGAATTTGTACCCTCGATGATTCGGTTGGTAGCCGTGTTGGTAATCGCTTGCCCCTGTGCCCTGGGGTTAGCGACACCGACAGCGATTATGGCAGGAACCGGCAAAGGTGCTGAAAAAGGCATCTTGTTCAAACAGGCGGAAGCGTTGGAGACCGCCAACAAGCTGGACACAATTGTTTTGGACAAAACCGGCACCATTACCGAAGGCAAACCAGCCGTGTCTGATCTGGTTGTTTTGAACGGTGACCATATGACGGAAGAAAATCTACTCAAGCTTGCCGCCACGGTTGAACAGGGATCTGAGCATCCTTTGGGTAAGGCCATTGTCAAAGAAGCAAAAGCTCGAAAAATAGCGCTGTCTACCTTTGACAATTTTCAGTCATACGGCGGCTTAGGGGTTGAGGCTACAATCTCCGGTCAAAAAGCTCGTGTAGGGAAACCCAATTGGTTTGATACGGATATTTTAATGTCTGCGGATGAAAATATTCAGCAACTACAGGCGCAAGGTAAAACGGTCATGGTTGTGACCATAGATGAGCGTATGGCCGGCTTGCTGGCCGTATCTGATCAAATAAAACCCGATTCGGCAAAGGCGATCGAAAGCTTGCATCGTCAGCAGCTGCAGGTGATCATGCTCACCGGAGACAATCCTAAGGCTGCAAAAACCATCGCCGAGCAAGTAGGACTCGATGAAATTCATGCAGAGGTTCGCCCGGAAGAAAAGTCTCTTGAGGTTAAGAAAATCATGGAAAGAGGTCGTCGTGTGGGCATGGTCGGTGATGGCATCAACGATGCGCCTGCACTCGCTCAAGCTGACATCGGGATGGCAATAGGTACCGGAACCGATGTAGCCATTGAAACGGCTGACGTGATTCTTGCCAGCGGCAGCTTGCAAGGCATTCCACGCGCGATTGCTGTGAGTCGACAGACCGTGCGTACGATACGTCAGAATCTTTTTCTAGCGTTTATATACAACATCATCCTGATCCCTGTGGCAGCCGGTTTACTGGCGCCTTTTGAGTCTTTCCCCATGATGCTGCGACAGCTTCATCCCATCCTTGCGGCCCTGGCCATGGCCATGAGCAGTATATCCGTCGTCAGCAATAGTTTGAGGCTTTATCGGGCGAAGATCTGATATACGCGATAGACTCATAAAACTTGTAATAGCCGCTTTTTGTAACAAGTAATGGTGACAGGAATGAGGGCCTAAAAATTTAAAAAGAATTGTCGACATGAATGATATTGGGAAAATGAGATATTATGAAATATAATGCAAAAATACCACAGACATTGCTCATGCTGGCCGGTTGTGCAGCGATGTTGATAGCCATTTTTACGTTAACGTCTTCCTCTTCAGAAAGTAACTGGGGATTATATTTGTTACTGATGTTATGTCCAGCAATGCACATTTTCATGCATCGAGGATTGCATCGTAACGAAGAGCTTCATAAATCACATAAATCACCGAAAACGACATCGCAGACGCACGATACACATGGGAAAATATGAGAAAATATGGGTTGGTATGGGGTCACACCTTGATTATTGTCTTTGCCTGATGGATTAATTCGTTT
>CAZJUM010000170.1:0-5541 GCA_964549175.1 uncultured Pseudomonadota bacterium
TCTATTTTTGTTTTTCAGCTGCTCAGGGGTTCGCGAAAAACAAAAATCCCTATAAAGGTTTTTTATCGTCCGTTATGATACCAAATCTCTGTAGACTGTCTCATGTAGGCGGATTAACAAAAATCCGTCAAAAACCTTGTCAAGTAAAAAATGAACTTTTTTGCACTTTTTTAATAAGTTCTGAATAGATACGAGAAGGGAAACAAAAATACCACCTTTCAATTCCAATGAAAAAACCTTAAACTATTATCAAATTCTTGGTATCAGTCAGGATGCTTCCAGTGAGATGATAAAGAAGCCTATTGAGCCAAAATCAAAAAATACCATCCCGATAAGTACAACACCTCCGACCTCGAATGGACCAAAGAAGAAGCTGTGGGTATGACCAGGCTGGTTTAGAAGCTTATCAAACCTTAATTGATCCGCAGAAAAGCGGTTCATATACTCCCTAACCATAATAAAATAAATGATTCGTTCAATGACCGGTTATTACAAAACCGAGGTACACCACAATCAGCAGACTTGTAATATCGAAGTACGTTCGGTAAACCACCGCTATTTGGAACCACGAATTAAACTTCCGAAGCAGTTCAAATGTTTTGAAAACGGACTGATCAACCAGGTGAAATCACTAATCTCACGTGGTAAAGTCGACATTATCATTACCCTTGATCAAGGTGCTTTACCTGAAGAGAAATACTCACTGAACCCGGTTCTTTGGCAAAACCTGTGTGATCTGATTCAAACAGCCAATAAAGATCTGAAACAGTCAACTACTGTTAATCTTTCCGATTTATTTGAGATTAAAAACTTGCTTGGCGTTGAGTCTGAGGATCCCGACCTTGACGCTTTTAAGGCTCTATTTAACCAAGCCATCCAAGAGGGGATTGAGGGATTAATCAAAATGCGTGAAACAGAAGGCGGCCTTCTAAAACAGGCCATTCAAACTCATTTGTCGAAGATGGAAACCTATATGGACCAAATACCCCAATATCGTCAGGATGTCATTAATCGCTATAAACAGAAACTGCGAAAGAATCTTAAACAGATTGCGGTTGAGTATGATGAAAAGGACCCCCGAATGTTGCAAGAAATCGGTTTATTTATTGATAAAGTAGACATCACGGAAGAAATGGAGAGATTTAAAACGCATTTGATTCATTTTCAGGAATTGCTCAACGGCGAGGAACCCATTGGCCGCAAATTGGATTTTCTGCTTCAGGAGTTTAACCGTGAGGCCAATACGCTATGCTCAAAAGCCAATCACACCGAAATTGCTCAAATTGGTGTTGAATTAAAAAGTGAGATCGAAAAAGTCCGGGAACAGGTGCAAAACATAGAATAATTCAGGTTTATTCCGGCATTCAAAAGTAAAGTATTTTCCGATGCTTCACCGCGAAAATCTCTCCCTCCTATCAAATAACGCTCAAAGCAAAATTGAAAAATAAAAATCTATTGGTTTTTATTTTTCAACCGATATGTTGACTGAAGGGTAATAACACCCGACATAACGCGATAAATTTCTTCCAAACGCTCTGGTATAAAAAATGTCACGATTGTTTAGATTGCCCCATATTAGGCGTCTGTCGTTAAAAAACCATCTGATACGCTCTGTAACTTGCCCCTCAATTGACTTTCGCTCTTTCGAGCATACCTCGATTGATTAAATGGGTATCTATGCAGTTTAATATCATTTGAAACTTTTTTACATCCTATATTCACTGATCTACCCCAGGTTTGTTTCTATCTGTTTGAGTTGTGATTTAATGTTCTTAAACACAAAATCGCGTCAGCGCCTAACGGTTTCCGCCTCATACCTGAATCATATAAACATTGAAATGACAGATAATAGTATACCGGTTCTGTCGCAAAAATCAGAAAGGTTAAAAATGTTCTGATGCCAAGTGCGGTGATACAGCTGAATAAACTCCGAATTGTCTTTGGATTAGACGGATTTTTTCTGTTAGTCCTTGAGCATTTTTATTCGAGCTTACCTTTTTTAAACATTCTCATGACCTCAGATCCTTTGGTGACAACGCAAAACGTTTTCATCGATTTGCAACTCCATGTAGGGGTTGTAAAACCAAACCCCGGAATAGGCCGTAATATAGTTTGACAAAGTGTACTGGTTAGCGTTATACGCATAAGTATAATACATAATAGCGCAATTCTTTATAGAGTCATATTCAAAGAGGATAATCAGATGAGACCATTTAAATACGGATGTGTGGTATATGGCGATAACTTTTGCGGCAGAAAAGAAACAATTGAAGTGATCTCAGATTACATCCATTCAGCCCAGAATATTGTTTTACAGGGTGAGCGACGGATAGGAAAAACATCGCTAATTGTTGAAACAGCCCGATATATAAAAAAAAGGAAACTTCTGAAAGTCGATATGGGTTTAGTTAAATCATCCCATGATCTTTGTCAGCGGATCGTTAAGTCAGTTGTTCGTTTTGAAGAAGAAAAGAATATTTTATCACGTGTAATAAAAGGAATATCACACCTCCGTCCACAGTTAGGTATTGATCCTTTAACCAACTATCCAACAATATCGATTGATAGTGCTAAGGTTTCGGGAAGTTCGATTGAGGAGATCTTAGATATTTTCGAAAAACTGAACAATAAAAACGACTTAGTCGTGTTTTTCGATGAATTTCAAGATATTTTATCCATTCCGGACGCCATGCAAATTGTATCGACTATTCGATCAAAGATACAATATCACGATACGATACCCTATATATTTACTGGTAGTATTCGAAATAAAATGGATGAATTATTTAATAATCCGAATTCACCATTGTTTAAATCAGCGATACCAATTTCAATTGAACCGATTAATACAAAAGACTTTTGTGATTTTATAAAGGCTAAATTTTCCTATGGAAATAAGAAAATAACAGATTCAGTAATAAATCAAATACTCGACTATTGTGAAGGAATTACAGGTGATATTCAACAGATGTGCGACGCGATATGGGATATATCCGAGGATGGAGATTTGATCGACGAAAAAATATTTCCAAAAGCATTGGAGCTGATTTTTGCGAGGGAACAACGTTCATACGAGCAAATAATAAGTGATTTAACAGAGATCCAAATAAAATGTTTAACCGGAATTAGTCAAACAGGTGGTGAGTATCCCAACTCCACAAAGTTCTTAAAATTAACAGGCATTACCCAACCATCAACAGTTAATAAGGCTTTAACCAAACTAAAGAAAATGCAAGTGATTTTTAAAGTTCAAAAACGTTATAGATTTGTAAATCCTTTCTTTAAAATATGGTTTATGATCGAGTACCTTTAGAGACCCGCACTTATGCTTTTTGTAAAACCGGATTAGAGCGGATTTGGTGTTTGGTGATGATATCAAAAGCTATATCATCCGGGTCTGTCTCGTTTTGATAAGGGATGGTTAATTCCATGCCTATCCGGTTGACACAGGTCGGTATGCTTCCGATCAAGCACGATTCAATATCTCATCTATACTTTCTCAACAGGCTTAATGCGGAATCAATTGCGAAAGATAATCACATTGAAATTGAATACATCCGAAAAAAGAATTCCCGCCAGGAATCTTGTACTAAAGAGATCAAATGTAAGAGGTAAAGGGTTTGAAAGCCTGGGTTGCTGGCATAATCCCCGGGAAAAACAGCGAAGCAATTTGTTCGATGGTAAAGAGTCACAGTCAAATCATCCGCCTCTGTAAACATCCCAATTAATGATTGGGTTTTGTTATCGAAATTAAAGTTTACCTCTTATTTCAAAGAGCATGAGCGGGTTTTTATTTTTTGGTCGTGGATTAGGGACAATAAGGCGAAAATTCTTAAACGAATTTTTGGGTAATCACATTTTTAAATTTTGATAGTTAAGAAAATAAGATAATTGTTGATTGGTTGATGAATCGTGGTGTCCGCATTTCACTTCTCCGGATTTTAGCTCTAGCAAAATATTGGAAGCCAGTTGTTTGCCTAGCTCTACTCCCCATTGATCAAAAGAATAAACATCCCAGATTACTCCCTGAACAAATATTTTGTGTTCGTATAAAGCGATCAAACTTCCTAAACTCTCCGGGGTTAGTTGGGGAGCCATGATACAGGTTGTAGGTCGATTTCCACGAAATATTTTATATGGGCGCAGATTTTCTGGTACCTGTTCCTCAACCAGCTTATCGTCGCTTTTTCCAAAAGCTAACGCTTCCTGCTGAGCAAAAAAGTTGGCCATCAGCTTTTGATGGTGATCACCCAATTGATTCAGTGGTTTTGCAAAACCAATAAAATCGCAAGGAATCATTTTGGTACCTTGATGTATAAGCTGATAAAATGCATGTTGACCGTCTGTTCCGGCTTCTCCCCAAATAATCGGACCGGTTTGATAATTGATCATCTTTCCCTTTTTATCGGTTGATTTGCCATTACTCTCCATATCCGCTTGTTGCAGGTAAGCTGGTAGCCTCCACAGATATTGATCGTATGGTAAGACCGCATGGCTCTGGGCTGAGAAAAAGTTGTTATACCAGAATCCGATAAGCGCCAAAATAACGGGTATATTTTTTGATAAAGGTTCCGATTCAAAATGACAATCCATCGCATGAAAACCGGATCTTAGTCGGTTAAAATTATCAACTCCGAGCCCTAGCATCAAAGAAAGCCCGATGGCTGAGGTTAAAGAATATCTTCCCCCGACCCAATTCCAAAACTCAAACATGTTGGCTTCATTGATGCCAAAAGCCTTTACTTTCTCACTATTGGTTGAAACCGCAACAAAATGATTGGCGACCGCAAGAGGATCTTTAAGGTGTTTGAGCAACCATGACTTTGCACTATCTGCATTGGTCATTGTTTCTTGGGTTGTGAATGTCTTAGATGCGATTATAAACAGCGTTTCTTCCGGGTCCAATCCTAAAACTTGTTCACTTAAATGAGTCCCATCGATATTTGAAATAAAACGTATAATCAGTTTTCGGTTAGAATAGAATTTCAATGCCTCATACGCCATCATTGGACCAAGATTAGACCCTCCGATACCGATGTTGATGATGTTTTTGATTCGTTTGCCTGTAAATCCGGTCCATTCGCCGGTCCATATACGGGTGGTGAGATCCGCCATACGCTCAATAACACTATTGACATCAATCATGATATTCCGCCCATCGAGAATTATTTTTCGATCAGACATGTTTCGCAGTGCTGTATGCAGCACAGGCCGATTTTCAGTTACGTTAATTCTCTTACCCGCAAACATATTCGTGATTTCGGAATCCAATTTGATGGCCTTCGCAAGTTCCAATAACAATTCCAGAGTTTTTTCATTTATGATATTTTTGGAATAATCCACAAACAAGCCGGAGGCCTCAAGTGAAAAAACAGAGGCTCGATTTGGTGATTCCGCGAACATATCTTTAAGATGATGGTTTTGTATCTCTGTATAGTGATTTGTTAGTTGCGTCCATTGGTCTTTAATTGATGTTTTCATAGCTATACGAGATATAGTCAAATGTTGTGTTCAAAAAAGTTAAGCAGCAATATCCCTTTC
>CAZJUM010000171.1:0-5434 GCA_964549175.1 uncultured Pseudomonadota bacterium
AAAAAATCCGCTTTTAAAGCCCACGGTGGCTCCATAATGGCGTAGCCTTGCGGAGCTTTAATGTAAAATCATACAGACTCCATAGCTCTTCGAGACTATGGAGCCACCAGAGAAAAATTAGCTGAACAGTTACCAATCAATCAAAGTTACATAGACTCACTATATATTTTGCAAGGAGGAATTATCGAAGCTCTTAGTCTGCTTTTAGATGGATTTGCCATTGCCCTGACACTGCAAAATGTCTTATTCGTGCTATTTGGTGTTTTTTTAGGAACGGTGATTGGGATGCTCCCTGGCATCGGGCCAGTTAATGCAATCGCGGTTTTATTTCCCATCGTCTTTACGATCCAGGTCCCTGCGGCTACGGTGATGATTTTCTTTGCGGGGATTTACTATGGCGCTCAATATGGCAACTCCATTTCCGCTGTTTTGCTCAATGTCCCGGGAACTTCGGCAGCGGCAGTGACAACTATTGAAGGGTACACGTTAGCGAAAAAAGGACTGGGTGGAAAAGCCTTGGCGATGTCCGCGATCGCTTCCTTTTCAGGTGGCACCATCTCTATTTTTTTCCTGGTCCTGTTTGCTCCTTTGCTCGCTAAGTTAGCAATCAGTTTCGGACCTGCTGAGTACACCGTTCTCATGGTTTTTGCTTTCGTCGCGCTTTCCAGTTTCAGTTTGGGCAGCATGACCAAAGCGATCATTTCGGCTTTTTTGGGATTGGCGATCACATCTGTCGGAATCGACCCAACCACGGGAGTCAACCGCTTGACCTTTGGAGTGATGGAGCTTTACGACGGCATCGATTTCATCGTGGTGGTGATTGGTTTTTTTGCGGTCAGTGAGCTATTCTACATGATAGCGGAAGATAAAAATGTCAAAACAACCATGCAAGCCGTCACCAGCGTGATGCTTTCATTAAAGGAAATTACATCCTCTATCGCGTCCATTTTAAGGAGTTGTGTCTCCGGATTTATAATCGGCGTACTTCCGGGGGCTGGTGGCACAATAGCTAGTTTTATCGGTTACGCTACGGAAAAAAAACTGATCACACGCGACAACAAATTCGGAAGCGGTGATCTGAGAGGAATCGCAGCCCCTGAATCCGCTAATAATTCAGCATCTGTCGGAGCATTTATTCCTCTACTGATTTTAGGTGTTCCGGGAAGCGAAACCACGGCCGTGATGTTAGGGGGACTAATGAGTTTGGGTATCAAACCAGGTCCCTTAATGCTGGAACTTAATCCTGAAATTTTCTGGGGATTGGCGGCATCCATGTTCATTGGAAACTTATTTCTGATTATCTTGAACCTGCCGCTTGTCGGTGTTTTCGCTCGCATTCTGAAAACTCCCCGTTGGATACTTATGCCGATGATCATGATGCTCTGCGTTGTTGGAGCCTATACGATCAACGGGAGCGAATTCGATGTATTTCTCATCATAGTGTTTGGTTGGCTGGGTTTTATCATGCGTCGAGCTAACTTTCCTATGGCTCCTTTGATTCTTGGAGTTGTTCTGGGGAGCTTGATTGAAACCAATTTTCGCCGTGCCATGATCTATAGTCACGGCAGCTATTCGATCTTTTTTGAGTCGATCATTTGCTGGATGTTATGGTTTCTGGCAGCGTCTAGTTTACTGGCACCGATCGCAATAAAAAAACTCAAAGTAAGGTAGTATCCCTATCGGGTTTTCACCCTATTAAGGCTTCGAATTTTGGAACTTTTGGTTCGGTCGCTATCCATAATGATATCAGGCGCTTTCGATTACGAAAGCCGAATAATACATTTTGGACGGAATCAAAGTATGGTCCAAAATTTCGGGGTGATGAAGTTTAATACCGATATCATTCAAATTTCGGGATCCCATAAACTGACAAACTCAGGGCATTCATACTCATCCAATGCTCCGGCGATATGGTAATTGCTGTTTAAATTGATGCCTACGTTTTCCAAATGGGTATCGGTTAAGAAACGCTTTTGAGCACATAAGATGCCAATTGCCCTGTCGGGTTCGATAACCTATTGCATAAAGGGAAATTGCAATAGGCTTGACATAAATACGGGAATATCCGCATATCCGGCGACATCTTTTTAAAAATAGGCAAAATGCCCACTCCGCAGCTATAACACGGCACCCCATCGACTCCGGTTTCTTGGCGGCTTTTTGGATAGGTTCGCGACAGGAGCTTTTATCTTGTTTCCATACCACTTTTACTCTTTCAAGAATCGCTTTGGATTTTGCTACCGCGAGACTTCTTATATATAAATCTCCCGCATTACTCCTTGACTTTTACGAAAAGCCCTTATTAGTGTTATCATAGGTTTTGCGCTTTATGAGGTCGATAAATTGAAACAAAAGACAACTTGATCGTCATAGACAAAATCACGGCGATTCGGATTTTATGCAGTTTGAAGATATTGGGCGGGCCTGTTTTTTTTTTGGAAATAAAAGAACCACTGAAAAATGATGCTTTGAGGTAATCCCGGCTCATTTAGGCGTGTGGTTTCGGCAAACAGATATGTTCTACCGAAATTTACATTTGGCGGAACAACTGATGGGAACCCGCTCCTAAGTTGGTGGGTGAGATATTAAAACATTTCTTGGGGTTCATTTTTTTTAATTACCAGTTGGGAGAGTTATATATGACTACAAAAAAAGTGCACCCCGGTGTTGAGGAAATGAAGAGGAGTCTCGCAAATGGGCGCTGCTCTCGACGTGAGTTTTTGCGAACCACAACTTTGTTGGGATTATCCGCTACAACAGCGTATGGCTTGGCCAACAAAATTCTTGGTGAAGATGTATAGCCTGATTTGGTGACGCCCGTTTATGCCGCTCAGAAAAAAGGCGGTGTGTTGAAATTCGGTATGGCCGTACAGGAAATGGCAGATCCGGCAACGTACTCCTGGACTCAAAAGGCTGTGGTTTCAAGACATATTGTTGAATATTTGGTGGAAACAGGCCCGGACAATATTACCAGGCCCGCATTGGCTGAAAGATGGAAAGCTTCGGATGATCTGAAAACCTGGACATTTTACCTGCGCAAAGGGGTTAAATGGTCTAATGGAGATGAATTCAACGCTGACGATGTGGTCTTCAACTTCACTCGCTGGCTTGATCCGAAAACCGGTTCGTCCAATCAAGGTTTATTTGCCGCCATGCTTGAGGAAACCGGTCAAAAAGATGCCAAAGGCAAGCCCATCAAACGAATGACTCGCAATGCCGTCGAAAAAGTTGATAATTATACCGTCCGACTGAATCTGAACAATCCGGTGTTATCGATCCCGGAAAACCTGTACAATTACCCAACCGGTATTGTCCATCGCGATTTTGAAAAAGAAGGCGGTGATCTCTCCAAGAATCCCGTCGGAACCGGACCATATACCATGACCGAGTTCCGAGTGGGTGAAATCGCGGCGTTAAAAAAGCGTAAGGAAGCTTATTGGGGCGGCGAGGTCTTTCTGGATGAAATTCGCTTTATCGACTTGGGCGCGGATGCCGGAGCTTACCTGGCCGCTATCGCCTCAAAGCAGGTGGATGGTATCTACAACTTGGACCTGACCACACTTGAAGCCGCTAAAAATATTCCGGGAATCAAAGTGGTCTCCGTCCCATCGACGCAAACCGGTGTCATCCGCATGAAAGTGAACAAAAAGACATTTACCGACTGGCGCGTCCGCCGAGCCATACAATTAACTTGTGACGCCAAGAGACAGCTGAAATTCGCACATCGGGGGTTAGGGGTCGTCGGAGAACACCATCATGTGGCCAGCATCCATCCCGAGTATTTTCGACTAGCTCCTCTTGAGCAAAATATTGTCGAGGCAAAACGTTTGTTAAAAGAGGCCGGATTTGTCGATGGTCTGGAAGTAAGCTGCAACGTGGGTAACACGGAAGGCGTATGGGAACAGGATTCAGTGGCCATACTAAAAGAAGACGCGGCCAAGGCCGGAATCAACATTAAGATGAACGTCATGCCACAAGCGCAGTACTGGGATGTTTGGACCAAAGCCCCCTTAAGCCTGACCAGTTGGACCCATCGTCCTTTGGGTGTTATGGTGCTGGCACTGGCTTATCGCTCCGGTGTTCCTTGGAACGAGTCCAGTTACAACAATCCCGAATTCGACCAGGCGTTGATCGAGGCAGAGTCGACTTTTGAGGTAATGGCGTAGCCTTGCGGAGTCTTAAGGTAAAATCATACAGACTCCATAGCTCTTCGAGACTATGGAGCCACCAGAGCGAAATTAGCTGAACAGTTACTAAATATATTGATTATATACAATTCGCAGTCTCTTCTCTTTGATCATCCCTGTCATTCCCTTGGAAGTAGGAATCTAACAATAAAAGTCTAAGAAACCAAATGGTTTTCCGGATCCCCGCATTCGCGAGGATGACAGGCATTTTTGGCAAATCAGGATGTTAATAGCATATAATCAGGATAAATATTACACTACCAAATTTTTGCTTGACAGCAACCCGTCAAAATAGCATGCGTTTAGTTGAAAGCAAATATTGAAATTGACAATAGAAAATCCAACCAATGAAAGACCTAAGCCCAGTTAAGCGCATCTTAAATCAAAACTCACTCTTCCGGCGGCAGTAAGCCCTCCCCCCTTTTTAAAAATTCGTCTTCACGTTTTCTTAAATTATTTCATTGATAGAACTGTTTTATGGTTCTGGGAGCATTATAATGTCCGATTTTATAATCAAGGTAGCAGGTAAAGAGCATCTCAAATTCGCTGAAAACATAAGCGCTATGATAGAGAAATCATCTCAAAACAAAAAAACTGGTTTGGCTAAAAGAGCGCCGGATTATATAAAAACAAAAATATTAGAAGACAAAGCAATAATAGCTATTCACCATTCTAGTGCCTTGGCCGGATTTTGCTATATTGAAACCTGGGAAGGACACAACTACGTCGCGAACTCGGGTTTGATTGTCGCGAATAAATTCAGAAAAAAAGGTTTAGCAAAAAAAATAAAAAAGAAAATATTTGAACACTCCAGAAGCAAATTCCCCGGAGCAAAAATATTCGGATTAACAACCAGTCTGGCCGTTATGAAAATAAACGCTGATCTAGGATACAAACCGGTTACTTTTACTGAGTTAACAACTGATGAAAATTTTTGGGCTGGTTGTCAAAGTTGCGCTAATTATGACATTTTATGTCGTACAAAAAGGCAGAACTGCATTTGTACAGGCATGTTGTTTGATCCTGATACCTGAAAAAAGCGGGGTAAAACACTACACAACCTGCTTTCCGAAACCTAAATCCCGGTTACTTAAACTAAGCTATCGATAACTTTATATAATTGTAATTGTTCAGCTAATTTCTCTCTGGTGGCTCCATAGTCTCGAAGAGCTATGGAGTCTGTATGATTTTGCCTTAAGACTCCGCAAGGCTAAGCCATTATGGAGCCACCGTGGGCTTTAAAAGCG
>CAZJUM010000172.1:0-5401 GCA_964549175.1 uncultured Pseudomonadota bacterium
TAAACAAAGGGGTACGCCACTTCACTCTTAAACACAAGAATCAACTATAACTCGGATGCAAGCGAGAAGGTTTTATTCTTTTCACCAGTTGATGAGCAACCATATTCTGATTCCGGAGAGGATAAAACTCTTGGCAAAAGTCATCGACATCACAGAATAATTGTAATAGTTCCATATTTGTGCCTCTAAGCTGTTAGTAATATTTGGCATTGGTAAGCTTTATTACCATACTTCTCAGTTTTAGAGGTACACAAAAATTTATATCGAACTCAGGTTAAAATCATAAGCTTTCTTTCAACAATCATTATAAATAGATTTTTTCGAAATGTTTGACCATGTATCGCATGATTTCATTTTTCGCGCCCCTGTTTATTTCGGTAAATGAAACACCTATCTCATAGTGATCGGAATCGCGAACTTCGATGCGGACGACGGTTCCGGTAATTTTAAGCTCTTCTCCGGCGCCGTTGATAGGGATTTTGAGTTCCAACTGACCACCGATTTTAAATGCGTGATTACTTTCAAACAAAATTCCGGTCTTACTAATATTTTTGCTGGCAACGCGGATATTGCTCATCTTCTGACTCGTACTGACATCAGCAACGTGAATTTCACTATTGAAATTAATTCTAAAATGCCGTCGTCTCAACTCGGAATAAACTGAAATATTGTTTTTACCGGAGCTTTTGGCCGCGTATAAAGCGGTATCGGCATACTTTAACAAGTGAGGGCTTTCGCCGGCATCCAGAGGAAATGAAGCAAGACCACCGCTGAGGGTTAAAGTAATCATTTTATTCTGGAATTCTGTTCTCAAATTTTCAACCTTTTCTCGAATTCTCTCACCCAGAATCAGACCTCTGATTTTTCCTGTTTGCGGAAGAATCAAAACCATTTCCTCGCCACCGAACCGTGCTGCTATATCCTCTGCCCGAATCTCTTCCAGAATGATTGCCGCGACATTTTTAAGAATTATATCACCAGCCAAATGACCGTAAGTATCATTGATGTTTTTGAAGTTATCCAAGTCGAAAAAGAGAATGGACAAATCCATGTTATGTCGTTTGGCCCTGGCCATTTCACGACTGAGGCAATCATCAAAGTAACTGCGATTATATAAACCCGTTAAACTATCAAATTTAGAAGCTCGGTCTTTGTTTTCAAAGAGATGTATTTCAATCACTTTGGGGTTTTTGAGGGTGACGTCAATGGAGCAGAAATAGTCGCAGACGCATGTTCTGAGATTTACCTTTCGGCCGAGTTTGGAAATGAGTTCTGCGCGATGATTAATGATGCTTGTCCAATAATCTTTCGCATCAACCAGGCTCATGTCGAGGTGGGTTAAAATGTGAAGAATGGTAGTGTAGACAGCGTCTCCGCTTTTTTGGGCTATTTTGTCCAATTCCTGAATTAATCGGTCGTCATCTTTGGAATAGCTTTCCAAACATTCAAGTACGGAATCGCGTAGTTGATCCATGGGAATTTTGTTATCGCTAATGTTTCGCGGCAGGTCTTGTTATGGTTAATACTTGTTCCAATCCTATTGTTAGTACCTCAATGATTGCCATAAAAAACAAGAAAACTATGCGGCCATCTTCATGCGTTTCTTAATGGACGCGGCTAAAAAGGCAGTCAAAATATTCATCAATTGAGTGCTTGCCAATATATATCTGTTTTGCTTGGGAAGTTTTCAAATGATTCCATGTGTTCTTAACAATCGAAGATAACGACTAATTTTAGTATTACATCATTCTCACAAAAAAGGTGGCACATTACCAGCTAAACATCGGGTTATGGGTAAAGACCACTTTAGATCATTGAATTGGTGCCTCCGCGGTAATCGTGTGAAATAATACTGATGATCTTCTTCAAGGATAGATTGAGAGAAAAAATATTCAATATCAGTAGGGTCCGGTTAAAAAATTGCGAACGACGACTGGTCGCTCCGCTGAATTGACGGTATCCGGGAAAATCTTATGGGGATTTGATTGCTTAGATCAACCCCAACATGAGCTTTCGCTTTTTGGATGTTTTTTCGATCGTCCTCCCGATTCATTGAAAACACAGAGCCAATTAAAGAGCCATCAATCTATCACTACCTGGTTTAGTTCTTGTCCATCAGCTCTATGTTTTCCTTAAAGCTCAAGAACAAGCTAGAAACGGGACTTAAACCCTGATCAGCGCATTGAAAACATTAAATAATGATGCGTGATCCGGTGTTTTCTCCGGATAGTGACTAAATTCCGTTTATAGCTGTTACTATGCGATCAATAGCTTCTTCTAAAATTGATCGTGGGCAGGCGATATTGATCCTTTCAAATCCACTGCCTTCGCGACCAAATATGTATCCTTCATCCAAACAAACACGCGCTTTTTCCAGCATTAATCTTCTCAGTTGCGTATCACCCAATCCCAATGATCGGCAGTCAAACCAAATCAAGTAGGTTCCTTCAGGATTGATTACAGCTATTCCCGGTAATCTTTCGGAAAATCGGGTTATAAACTGTTGTCGATTGAATTCCAAATGTTGCAATAACGCTTCCAACCATTGTTCCCCTTCAAGATAAGCCGCCTTGCACGCTACCATTCCAAAGGGATTGGGTCCCAAATATCCGATGGTCTTCAAAGCTTTTTTAAAAACGCTTTTCCTGTGATCGTTTGGGATGATAATATTTGAGATCTGAAGCCCCGCTAAGTTGAACGTTTTGCTTGGTGCAGTGCAAATGATACAGTTTTGTACCAATTCCTCATTCAATAATCCAACCGGGGTAAATGTATTGCCCTGATAAATCAAATCACCATGAATCTCATCGGATACCACCAACACGTCATGTCGCTCGCAAATTCGAACAAATTGGTCAATTTCCTCAAGATTCCAAACACGACCGACCGGATTATGGGGATTCGATAAAATCGTCATGGTGACTTCAGGATCGCGGACGAGCTTTTCCAAATCATTATAATCCATGTGATACTGACCATTTTCCAGACGCAAAGAATTGGATACGATTTGTCGTTTATTTTCTTCTATTGCTGAAAAAAAAGGATAGTACACAGGCCGTTGTACCAATACTTTTTGTCCGGGTTTGGTGAATGCTCGGACAAGCACATGAAGTGCCGGTATCACTCCCGGAGTCGTAACAATCCAGTTTTGCTGAATTTGCCATCCATGACGTCGCTTCATCCAGTTGACGACTGAGTGGTAGTACTCATCATCAACCATTGTATATCCGTATATCGGATGCCGAGCACGCTCTTCCAGTGCCCTGCGGACCGGTTCGGGACAGGATAAGTCCATATCCGCCACCCACATGGGCAAAATGTTATCTTTTCCAAAATAGGCGTCTGTTTTTATCCATTGTTCCGGATTGTTTTTATCTTGAATGATCTCCCATTTAATAGCGCTGGTATTTTGTCGGTCTATAATCTGATTGAATTGATTGCTCATCTTAGTTGTTTTGAATCCAAAGAGTCTAATTGATAGTGTTATGATCTGAGTTGAAATATAGGTACCGCCATTGGCGCATGAAATTTAGTACTATATTGACCGGTACCGGCTACCCTATCCAATCGACTGAATCAATTTTGAAAAAAGGTGTTTGGGGTGAGAAAAACTCCGGAGGTCGATGAGTTCAAACGCTTCATTCGCAAACTCGGATTGATTGAAAAATGAAGCAATGAGTACCTTATGCAAAGGGCATTGTTTTAAAATCATTCAGCTAGTTTCCTTTTCAATTCCGAGATTTCATCCTCCAATTCTTCAATTTCCATTTCGAATTTCATATTCGAAGACGAGCCATGTTCATTAACACAAAAAGCACCCGACTTATTATCTTTCATCTCTTTTAACTTTTTTTCTTTCTCTTCCAATTGCTTCATTAAATCTTCCATATCAGTCTCTTACCTTTGTTTTGAAGTTCAATAAATGGGAAAAATTACCGATTAATCTCAATTGTATTATCGTCCGGTTCAATTGATCAAGTTTCAGCTTGGATTGAATGCTTTTTTAATTGAAAACAAAATCTGAAACTTCAGTCATTAATGTTAAAAATAATCCATTTTCTTCTTAGACCTAACCAGTTGACCATAGGCTCGAATCCAATCGATTTCATCTGGTGATAACGGTCCTTTCTTCATCGCTTCTATGTTTTGTTGAAGTTGTTCTTGGTTGCGGGGACCTGTTAAAACCAAATGTATACTGGGATGAGACAGAACGAAGCGATAACACAGTTCCGCTGTCAACGGTGGCACATCATACTCATTGGATCCCGGCCAAGGTGTCATATCCGTATTTTTTAAAGGCTTGATCAATTGTCCCCAAGCTACCGCCGTGTAACTGACAATTGCCGGATTTCGTTTTCCCAAATAAGGAAAAATGTCCTGCTCCGCACCGGGATGTTTCGCATTGTATCGAATCATAAACAGATCAATTTCCGAATCAAGAGCCAATTTTCCGGCTCGTTTTCGATCGTGAATACTGGTTCCGATGGATTTGATCTTCCCCTCTTCTTTTAGTTTGACAAGCGTTTCGATCGTCCCTTTTGTATACGCTGAGGTTCGACTCAACCAGCCGAGTTTAAAGCAATCCAAATAATCGGTATTCAATCGACGTAATGTCTTTTCAACACCTTTTCTGATCTGCCAACCAAAGTAACCCCAGCCCAGCATAGCTAACACATGTTTCTCACGATTATTTCGAATAACGTCCTTAATCCCTGCCGTCACTTTTTTAAAGCTTGATCCCCAAAGCCAATAATTAGCTCCTTGTTCGGCCACCCAACGTATATCATCGGAATTTATCCCATAATTTCCGGCAATACCCATGCGAAATACTTTTTTGTCGATTATTGGCAAATTTGTGAAGGCAAACTCTTCAATCGACTGACTATTTTTAGCTTTGTTCATAAGCAAATCAAAGAAACGATTTAATGGATGATAGGAAGTGAAAAAACTTAACCAAAACAATAAAACAATATGCTCACTTAAGCCAGAAATAACCGAAGATCTTTGAAAAGAATAAACGATCTAAAACCGATCACCTTTCAACGCGAACTCTTTGCTTGCCGTTTTCTCATTCTTGGTTATTTTTGGGGGTAATTGAAGTATAGAGATCACTAATAACTTCTTCCTACCATGTATCCAAATATTCTACCGAGGAAACCAGATCTTCTTGGTTTCCGGCATTCAGTGCTTTTTAAATGCGATCACAGCATTTTGTCAGTTCATCAATTCCTAATGATAAAGAAACTCCCTCGATCTGTACTGAAGTCTTCTTGATTGGCTCATTGGCATTTTGATCGATCTGTTTACGCGGATTTAAAATCAGTTTTGGCGTTTGCTCAAGGTAAGTATGAGATATAGTCAAATGTTGTGTTCAAAAAAGTTAAGCAGCAATATCCCTTTC
>CAZJUM010000173.1:0-5383 GCA_964549175.1 uncultured Pseudomonadota bacterium
AAAACAACGAATTCACGATATCTATATGGCAGATACCAAGGAAAATGCAATTAAAGCCTGGGATCTATTGATAAAAACCTATGATGCCAAGTATCCGGAAGCGACTAATTGTTTGGCAAAAGACCGGGATTCTATGCTCGCTTTCTATGATTTTCCGGCAGACCATTGGCAACATATTCGAACAAGCAACCCTATTGAGTCGACATTCGCAACAGTCAGACATCGAACCAGACGGGTAAAAGGTTGTTTCTCAGCACAAACAGTCATCAATATGGCATTCAAGTTGTGCCAAAGTGCTGAGAAAAAGTGGAGACGATTGCGAGGATATAAGCGCCTTACCGAGGTTATTGAGGGAGTAAATTTTATCGACGGTATTTCAGAGAAAGAGTTAGCCGCTTAATTCTTTCATACACAACTATTGACTATATCTCATTTTTTTGTTTTAGCGCATTCTTTTTACTCAGCAAATCACCGACTTGAAAGGAATACATTGAGGATGAGGATGAACGCAGTTTTTTGCTCGTCATTTTTTGAACGGATTCCGCAAGAGCCGCATTCCTTATGTTTTCTTTTCGTTTTGATCGAATTATTTGGGTCATAATCCCATTATTTATTAAAGCCACTTCGATATTTTCCTTATTGGATATAATTTTGGCTTCATTAATTGCAGATTTCTTACTCGTAAAACTTCCCAACCTGACAGCATACCAAATTTTCTGTTTACTTTTCAACTCCGTAAGTTTTGCATGATATCCTTTTTTTTGTAACAAATTTGTGGACGATTTGGCGTTTTTTTTATTTAAAAAAGCACCAACTTGTACAAAAAATTGAGCGGGCGTTTTTTCGGGTTTAGTAACAACACCTTGGATGGCTTCGATAGCTTTTTTTTAGTGCTCTTCTGAACTTTAACGGGAGAATTTTTGATCTCGCTTTTTCCTGAACAATGGTCTCTTTATCACTCACCCAAAACAAAGCTGAGGATAGAAAAGATCGCAGGATGTATGAAAACCTGTCAGGAAAAAAGAAATGCGTTCTCGTCATGAGGCAAGGCGGAGAAGAAAAAAAACAAGGCTCCGTAAAGACAAAAGCTCTCGTGATGGAAAAAGAGGCAGGAACACCAATTTTAATGAAAGCAATCAGAAATATTGAAAAGGGATCACTCATCTACACAGACGAACACAGAGCCTACTCTTCCTTGGATAAGAAATAGCGACACATGAAAGTTAACCACCAAGAAATGTACGCTAAGCGGGTTGAACAACAATCAGGCTGAATCCTATTTCTCCGGGCTGAGAAGGACAGAAATAGGGCAGCACCATCACATATCCGGGAAGTACCTACACGCTTACGCTTCTGAGATAGCATACAGGGAAGACACAAGGAGAATCCCAAACGGTGATATCTTCAAGGATATTGTATTAAGAACAATGAAGAGAGGTGTAAGCCCTAACTGGGGTGGGTACTGGCAAAGAAGCAAGCGGGTTGCTTAGTTGTAAAAATTATAAAGAATAATCACTCATCTTAGCTTCAACTTCCTTGAAGTTGTAAAAGCTCCGATTTAATCTGACAGTTCTGTTAGAAGAATACATTCTGTTTTGAAGTTTTTATCAAAAAAGGGTTACGCCACTTCACTCTCAAACACAAGATTGAACTATAACTCAAGGTTTTTTTGACTTTGTTAATACAAAACTATCCTTTTATACTTCCTAGGTGCATCTGATGCATAATGCCGCTTTTATATCAATGTGTTGTCATCCGTCTATTTGTTTTATTATATTTTTCCATTCTCTCGATTCCTTTTTTTTCGCAAGGTTTATAATGCAAACCAGAACTATTTGGTGCACTCGAACCATTCATGATCTTGATGACGATGATGAAGTAGACTATAATGAGGGGTTGGATATAACTCATCATTCGGTTTTCCCGGAAGCGCACGCACGGATAATTCAACAAAGAAAGTGTTCATAGAGATCTTTAGCATCTATGTTGTCTTAAAACATTTCAGCCAGTTGTCGCATATACGCTCTTCTCTTTTGCTCCAAGTTTACCCTGGTTGCCAACAAAAAAGCGAAAAACAACCCAAAGGCTCCCAAGCTAATAAGCAGCATCACCAATAAAGGTGTGTCGATTGCCGGTTTTGGAGACATTAGAGTTGATGCTTGGTGTAGGGTTCTCCACCAAACTACGGAAAGATGGATTAGGGGAATATCCAGTGCTCCAATAATGGCAATAATGGCACACAATCGAGCCTGCTGTTCACCAGGGTCAGTGAACTTTCTCAGCAATAAATATCCTACGAATATCAAGAACAAGATTAAGGTCAATGTTAATCTCGCGTCCCATGTCCAATACGTATTCCATGTCGGTTTTCCCCAAATCGATCCGGTAGCCAGTGCCAGGCCACAGAAAACAGCACCGATTTCCATACATGAATATGCCAGAATATCCAGGTAATCTGTCCGTTTCCAAAGGTAAGCGATGGAACAGAAAAATGATAAAGTCAGCGCGATATATGTTGTGATGATAGAGGGAACATGGATGTACATGATTTTTTGTACAATTCCCATGTTTGCCTCAATGGGAGCCCAAAACAATACGAATGGAAACATAGTCCCTAGGGCCGCAATCGAAGCAAATCCAAGAGCTTTTCGCAGCATTCTTTCTCCGTAGCTAATTATAACTCAAGTTTCGCGCCCCTGAAAATGAGGCGAAAGTCGCAAAATATGTGGTTTGGCGGCCGTCTCGAATAGAAAACGGCTCCGTAATATGATAGATATTTAACGGACAATACGAAAATAAGAAA
Organism: uncultured Pseudomonadota bacterium; assembly: GCA_964549175.1. Lineage (GTDB taxonomy): Bacteria > SAR324 > SAR324 > XYD2-FULL-50-16 > XYD2-FULL-50-16 > CAZJUM01. Next base: position 2,804 of record CAZJUM010000173.1, read on the forward strand.
AAAGAGAAACCTTGATAACGCTCTAAAAACAAATGAAAAAGTATCAGCTCAATTCCGCGAGTAAACCGCGGAAATACAAAAACGCTGTAGGGCGATTATCTCCTCATGTTTCTCAAAGAGATGATAAAAACATAGATTGGGATTTTGGATTAATATCAAAACAAGTCAAAAGATACTGATTAAGCACTCTGATCAAAGCTTTGATTATGAATTCCGGAATCGTGGGACCAATAATTAGTCGTAGTCCTTGTCGCCGCAATAACCACAATGCCTTCAGCATAGCAGAGGTTATTTCACCCCCCTGAGGGAAAATCGGTTGGCAATCGCCGCAAACAAGTTCCCCGTTCTCTGGATTTAATCGATAGAGCTGCTTTTTGAACACCATCAATTGTTTTTCATTCAGCCTCATGGTTTTTTTGTGGCATTTTGAGCATTTATCGATACTTAATCCATATCCTCCCCGCACGACCAATTGCCAGAATAGTATGGCCATTAAGTTGTATTTGGTTTGTTGATCCCACCTTTGACTCAAATAAAAATGGATCAATTCGATAAGCTCGGACTCAGGATTTCGAGGATGTGTAATTAGCTTTACAATTTCGAACAAATGACAATGAAACATGAATTGATCATAAGGAAGTTTTTCAATATCAACGAGTTTGATCGCATGAGTGCTATATATTTTGATGAACTCATTCCTCTCTTGAATCTGAAACTCAATCTCTATGTAATCTCCGAGATGATAAGGAAAACTGGATTCCTTGCCGATTTTTTTTCCACCATATACTACCGCGGCTATTCGTCCAAATCCGGGAGATAGAAGATTAATAATCAAGTCCGTGCCGCGATACGGGGTGATGGATAACAACAGCATTTTTTCTTTGTGCATATCCATAATTGGCGTGGAAGTCGGGAATAAGACCTAGTTTTTGTTTATCTTCAAGCTTGATGCTAAACGCTTAATAGGACTTAACAACAAGGTCTAGCTTTACCAGCGGGAGCAGGCACTGTGTCTTGCATTTTTAAATTTTCCGATGAATCGAAGCTGTAATGATTCTGCCACAAGATTTCTTTGGGGGGGTTAATGGTTTCGAGTAGTTGGTCCTGATAAATCAGGTATTGAGACGCGGTAAAAACCTCTCCGTCGTTAATTGAAAGCAATTCATCCGCAGGATTAATCCCATTTAGGGTATAGCGTTTAATAAATTTCTCCAGATAACTTACCATTGAGTCATCAACCCGAAACTGATCCGAACGCAGAGCAAGCATTCCTGTTTTTTGACACAATTCAGGAAACGCGGAAACCCCCATAATTGATGCTCTCCATTGCATATTCGCTAATTGATCAGCGTATGGTTTTAAAAGATCAATAATTTTAATTCGACTTGTGGAATCGTAAAGCAGTCGGCATAAAAAAAGTACTGGTATCAACCACCACGCAGATGCTTGACCATCGAACGCTCTGAATTCAAAGAACCCTTTGGGTCGGATCTCAGGAAATAATGTCGTCAAATGGTTTTCCCAATCGTTGACACTAGGATAAAATCCATTATATCCGTTTTCGAGCCAAGTACTAAATGTAACTTGATTGGAGTGAAACGCGTAATCTCCATTTTGATCAGGTAAGATAATCACTTTGGCTTTCATGGCGAAGTCATAATAAGCCTTTTCCAACATAGATAAAGTTGATAACTCAGCGGGGTTGCCGATAATCCCTGTACGTGAATGATCCAGGTTTTGCCATATCATTGTGCGATAGCTCTTTACCCCACTGCCTGTTCCCGTGAAAAAGGGTGAATTACCAAATATGGCTGTTATAATTGGGGTTAGTAGACTGCCCGCGGTCCAACGTTCCATCATTACTTCCTCATCACCCACATCCAAGTTGATCTGTGTAGAAGATGATAAGCGCATCATTTTTTGTCCATACGGTCCAATAGACTTAAAAAAGCGATCCATTTGAATATAACGATGCTTATCAAGTTTAAGCCCAATATCAGAAACGGAGTACCAAGGGTTTAAGCCACCAAAAAACAGCCAATGACTTGCTTTTGATAAGATTTGATTGAGAACCGATAAATAAGTTGTCACTTCTTGAACAACTTCAGAAAATATATCAGAGGCTGATGAACTGTACTCAACTTGTCCTCCTGGCTCAAATGTGATCATACCGCCATTTCTCGTTAGGAATCTTGGCGTACCTTCCTTGTTTGGGGAATACCAGATCGCACTATTACTAGAGAACTGCTCCCGGAGAAGATCCAATATACCAGTATGTTGATCGTTTTTAAAGTTTGGTACACCACCGTATTTTTTTTTTGGCTCTAGTCGAAATGGAGTAAACTCCACTTCAATCCCCACACACTGTTTATTTGTCGCGGATTGATTGCTGAATAGTGTCGAAATAACGTTTTTCAGTTCTCCGATGCTCGTTCTATTGTTTCCTTTTGTCATTCGTGACCTTTTTTGCGAACAGTGTTAGTAATCAGTTAGCTAGCTAACAAGTTAAACACTTCTATATGTTCTATATGATTATGTACCATTCGCAAGCTCATTTCTTTGATCACCCCCTGTCATTCC
>CAZJUM010000174.1:0-5347 GCA_964549175.1 uncultured Pseudomonadota bacterium
TAAACAAAGGGGTACGCCACTTCACTCTTAAACACAAGAATCAACTATAACTCTGCTATAACCTTTTGGTCAGTTATGGTCAACTTACTTATATTATGTAAGGATGGAATCGTTTTTGGGATGTTTTTTTGGTCAGGGAGAATTATCAATCTTTAAAACCGTCAGAATTAAATAAAAGGGAAAACATGTCATTAGTCGAAGTGAGTCAACTCAATAAAACCTACCAAATGGGGGAAGTTTTAATTACTGCTTTGAAGGATGTATCTCTTGAAATCGAATCAGGGACCTTTGTTTCGATTGTCGGACCGTCAGGCAGCGGAAAGTCAACAATTCTTAATCTTGTGGGTGCCCTTGATCAACCCACATCTGGTTCCATCAAGGTGGTCAATCAAGAGATTGGGCAGTTGAACTCAAAACAACGAGCCGATTTCAGAGGTCAGCATCTGGGGTTTGTTTTTCAAAATTTCAACCTGATCCCTGTGCTATCGGTCTATGAAAATGTTGAATACCCATTACTTATGGTTAAAAACGAAAGTGGGCAAAAACACAAAGATCGCATTTTAAGCCTGTTGGATGCCGTGGGCGTATTGGAACAAAAAGACAAGAAGCCATCACAAGTATCAGGCGGTCAAATGCAACGTGTTGCCGTAGCCCGGGCGTTGATCACTCAGCCGAAACTGGTGATCGCGGACGAGCCGACAGCCAACCTGGATCATGATACCGCGTATAATATCATCAATTTAATGAGTGATATGAAAAAACAATTCAACACCACCTTTGTTTTTTCAACCCATGACCCTAAAATCATGGAAGAAGCCGAAATTATTTATACCCTAGAAGATGGTGAGATCAAAAACAAAGAAGATAGGAGGACCCCATGATTAAAATTGCTAAAATCGCCTATCGCAATCTTCTGCGATATTCACGCCGAACCCTGTTGACATCAATGTTGGTCATTATAGGAATAGCGGCAGTCCTTTTATTTATCGCCATTGCGGGATCATTTAAACAACTTATGGTAGGACAGATCACGGATTCCATGCTGGGACATCTCCAAGTGCACCGGAAAGGGTATGTGGCATCGATTGACAGTTCCCCTTTGAATCTAAATTTGAATCCCAACCAGGCAAACAAATTAAGAGAAATTCTTGATAACACTGACGGCATAGTCGCATATTCGGGGCGTTTAAAATTTGGCGGCATGCTCAGCAGTTTCACTGAAACTTCCAATATTCGCCTCAATGGCATTGATCTCGCACAGGAACTTAAAACAGCGCCTTTGCTCAAGCAGCGTATCAGTGGTTCTGACACTGAGAAGGAAGCGGCGACATTGAAACGTGGGGAAATCTGGGTTCCTGAGACATTGGCGAAAGGAATGAAATTAAAAGTGGGGACACAAATTGTTTTGGTCACCACCAATAATGATGGATCCGTCAATGGCGTGCCCTTAGTTGTTAGTGGAATTGCCGGAGCAATGACGGGACCCGGTGGTCGTGATGGCTACCTGCACATTGAAGACGCGTATCAGCTCCTTCGCGTAAAAGCCGGGGAAGTGAACGAGTTCGCTATTCGGCTCAACCAGTTCGATCAATTAGAGCAGATTTTCGAAAAGTTAAAAAAACAATTTGCTGATATTAAAAACAAAAAAGGTAAGCCCGTTTTTGAGGTTCACACTTGGAAAAAATTATCACCGTTTTCCAATATCGCAAAAATAATTGATCTGCTCACGCTATTTGTAAAAGTGATTTTGATTGCCATCGTTCTTGTCTCCATTATGAATGTGATGCTCATGGCTGTTTATGAACGCATCCGAGAAATCGGAACGATCGCGGCAATAGGAACCAGCCCTCGTAAGATCTGGTCATTATTCTTAATGGAAGGTTTGTTTATAGGTTTTTTTGGTGCCGTGATCGGTAGTTTGATCAGTCTTGGAATCATCCGGTTTTTAAATTGGAAAAAGCTGACCATTGCATTCGGGCGTCAAGATTCCCTAGTGCTTGAGCCAACCATCGCTTTATCAGAAGTGCTGGTAACTATGTCAATCGTGATCGTTATTTCGGCGTTGGCTAGTTTGCAGCCAGCGGTGAAAGCCTCCAAACTTGAACCTGTTGATGCGTTAAGGCATTTTTAATTGATATGATAAAGGAGTTCAAAATGGAAACGATAACACAGACCATCAAAACATTGATAAAAAACACCGCTGTTTTAGTTCTCTTGCCGCTTCTGCCATTCAGTTTGCTGGCTCAGGAATCAGCTTCAGAATGGTTAGAAGCCATTGATCGAAATCTTAATCCACCTCAATATGAATCATATCGTAAATTGATGAACATTGAACCGGATGGCAGTAAAAAGGAATTCGTTTTGTATACGGTAAAGCGAGACAAAGAAAAAGTAGCCGCTCTTTTCCTATCGCCAAGCTCAGAAAAAGGTCGCGCGACTTTAAGAGTTGGGGAAAATATGTGGCTCTTTATTCCAAATGTTGGTCGAGCTCTGAGGATCACTTCGCTACAATCTGTGACCGGAGGGATTTTTAACAACTCAGATATTTTGCGAGTCGATTATCAGGCCGAATACCATCCGGTATCGGTTAATCCGATTGATGAAACAGGAGCGGAGGGGGTAAGCCTTCTCCAACTGGATTTAAAAGCAAAGTCCGGAGCTGTCGCTTATGATAAGTTGGAAATGATCATTGATCCCAAGCTCAAGTCTCCTGTCCGTATTCATGCCATTACGGCTTCGGGGATGCTGATCAAAACGATCTATTTCAAAAAAAGAAAGGATTTCGGTCAGGGTATTAAACGTCCCTCCGTGGTAGAAACAGACAGCCCACTCCATAAGGGATACAAGTCCATTATGATTTTCGCTAAAATAAAGCTCCGTGAATTTGATGACGAAGTGTTTACAACCGATTTCATGGGTCGCATTGAAACCCTTCGGTAGCTACTTAAGAATATCCGCTTGCTGGTTAGATTAAGTCTGACCATCGGGTGTTTTATGGCAAAAGGTGCCATGAATAATGTCACAAATAAGACATGGGGATTGCTGGCATTAATAATATTGTTTTTCCAATCAACATCATATGCCCAGGATGAAGATCTCTACTCATTCGATGTGGATGAGTTCACAAAGAAAACATGGGAGTGGAAAGGCATTTTTTCTTTTTCGGCGACCCAAAAGCAATATAATCAAGACTCTGTACTTTATCCGATAAAGATAAGCGGTAACGAAGATAATTCTCAGGAGACAGAATCCGTATTAGAACTTGAGAGTCGCTGGGACTGGGAATGGTCTCGTTTATTTCTCAGCGGAGCGATCAGCGGTTTGCGATCAACCATTCCTGAGAATGACAAAGAGGATTCGGTATTACGGGAAGCGTATTGGCAACTAGCCGAATGGGATCCCCATAATATCGAAATTGGAAAACGGGTTTTAAGATGGGGCAAGGGCTATGCGTTCAATCCAGTTGCTTTGATGGAACGAACCAAAAGTCCTGAAGACCCGGAAGCGAGTCGTGAAGGGCTTTGGATAGCTCAGGGGATCTGGCTTCCCGGCGCACTTCCCGGATTTGATACAAGCTCAGTCAATTTGGTTTATCTCCCGATCCGAGAGGGTGTGAATGACGATTACCAATCAGATATCGACAGCGAAGCCATTTGGGGCGCGAAATTATACGGGCTGATTGATACGACCGATCTTGGTCTTTACGCTGTGCGATGGGAGGAAAATAAGATTAATCAATGGGGAGTCGATTTTGCCTCTAATCTTAGTGTCAATTTCGAAATCCATGGAGAATACGTCGCCACGTCACAAAAAGAATCCAATACCCATGAAGTGTTACTGGGATTGAGGTATTTGACAGACGCGGATGTAACATGGATTGCGGAGGCTTTTTTCGATTCAGATGGATTAACCCAAGAGGAATCCCGAGCACTTTTCAAAAACATCGAGAATAGCACAGGATCTGAAAGGAATGCCTATTTATCGCAAATTCAGCAACAGAGTACCATCAATCGCCATTATGGATACATCAAAGTGAGTGTTAAGGAACCATTCGAATGGTTATACTTCACACCTTCAGTGGCTTGGTTAGGGAATATGGATGATCAAAGCTCAAATATCACAACGCAATTATCCTACACCCCAAGTGATAACTGGACCCTACTATTTTCTTGGCAGCATCTTATCGGAGGTCGTTATTCTCAATACGGTGAAAACGTTGTCGGAGATAAAGCTGAGATATCGACAGCTTATAATTTTTAACATCTATGGACTGATCCAGTTTTTAAGAACTCTTTTGATTGAAAGGATTTTGTGGCATTTTACATTTCCCCAGAACCTTCTTGTCATCGCTAGTCCAAGTCCAATACCCCTCAACACGGGCAACTAAAAAGGCACTCCGCATCATCGCGATTGACGAATGCACTGGAGCAATCTGGTGATTAAAGGCGTTAGATTACCACAGTTGTGGCACCAATAAAATCTTATTATGGCTAAATAAAATTAACGAGCCACCCATTATCCTCAAAACTTCGGAAATTGAAAAAAGAATCAATCAAGGTATCTCAAATGATATTGGATGAATTTGCCTTCGTATGGATCCACTGCCATCAAACAACAGAAGTAAAGAAGGAAGAATAACAGCAGAGATGCTTGGAATGAGTATTCCTCAAGAAGTGCTGAAGAGGTATACAATTGAAGAACAAACAATCAGCAGCCGGCCCTTCTGGTATATTCGGGGACGCATGGTTTTCCGCGCGTCCGCTTACGCAAGGAAACATGGCAAAATGCGAGGCAAGCGGGCGACAAAAATTGCCTGAAATTTTTAATTGACTGCCGGATAAAAACAGTTAACCACACAAAATGACGAGGAACCCTATTTGTTTTCAAAACCATTCAAGAGGACATTGTGGCCAAAAAGAAAATTAAATTAATATCATGGAATGTTAATGGGCTTCGTGCCGTTTTTAAAAAAGATTTTTTGAATTCCTTTAAGCAGCTTGATGCTGATCTGTTTTGTATACAGGAAACCAAATTGCAAGCCGATCAGCAAATTGATCAGATGGTCAATATTGATGGATACCATTCTCACTGGTCATACTCTACGGTGAAAAAAGGATATAGCGGTGTTGCCACCTACTCTAAAAAGAAGCCAAAACTGGTCAATTATGGGATCGGAATTTCAAGCTTTGACCAGGAAGGGCGTATTGTTGAAACTCGATTTGATCATTTTACCTTATTCAATGTTTATTTTCCCAACGGACAGAAAGATGATACGCGCCTGAAATATAAGTTGGATGAGTTATAGTTGATTCTTGTGTTTGAGAGTGAAGTGGCGTACCCCTTTGTT
>CAZJUM010000175.1:0-5336 GCA_964549175.1 uncultured Pseudomonadota bacterium
GCTCAGGGGTTCGCGAAAAACAAAAATCCCTATAAAGGCTTTTTATCGTCCGTTACCGTACCAAATCTCTGTAGACTGTCTAATGCAGGGGGATTAACAAAAATCCGTCAAAAACCTTGTCAAGTAAAAAATGAACTTTTTTGCACTTTTTTAATAAGTTCTGAATAGATACTTTCTTTTTAGGCTTCCATTGAAAACCATATGTCCTGAAGTCGCGCGTTAGTTGGTCGTATTGCGGAACACCCGGAAAGAAAACAACACACAATGACATGGATGGGACAATCAGCTCACTGATCGCCCGACCTTCTGTATGATCACAGTTAAGTTCAAACAAGTGTTGGTTGTTAAAATCGCCAATAAACGATATCTGAGTCGAAGACTAAGGGATGTTCAGCCGGAATTTCTAAAAGCACTAAGCAATCACCAGTTTTAGCCAGTGGTTGTTTAGTTGGGACTAAATGGGAAAGACCGATTGGAACAAGTTGATTTTTCAGGAATTGTGAGCAATGACATCAATTCTGAATCCGCTGTATAGTTGTAAATCTCAATTAAAAAGGATATAAAATGAGCAAACCGGTCAATATTGGCCTTTGTGGTATGGGAACAGTTGGTACTGGTGTATTAGAATTGTTTAAAGAAAATTACAGAATTATCAAAGAACGTACTGGCAGTGACATCCGAATCACCAAAGCGATTACCTTATACCCAGATCAAGAATTAAGCAAAGGACTTAGGCGGGATCAGCTCTCGACTTCCGCTGACTTCATCCTTGATGATCCGGATATCGACATTGTGATTGAACTGATCGGTGGTGATACGATTGCCAAGAAAATCATTCTCAGCGCATTGGAAAAAGGAAAATCTGTTGTTACCGCTAATAAGGCGTTATTGGCAGTGCATGCTGAGGATATTTTCACCGCCGCGTATAAGGCAAAAGGGCTTTTTGGGTATGAGGCAAGTGTGGCCGGCGGAATTCCGGTGATTCGAAACTTGAAAGAAGGCTTTACGGGGGATGAAATTTCCGAAGTGTCAGGTATTATTAATGGAACAGCCAACTATATCCTGACCTCAATGTCGGAGAAAGGAGAAACTTTTGAGATAGCACTCAAAGCGGCGCAGGAACTGGGGTATGCGGAGGCTGATCCGACATTTGACATCGAGGGAATTGACGCGGCCCATAAAGTCGCGATTTTATTGAATTTGGCCTACAACGGTCTTTTTGACTTCAATCAGATTTATGTTGAGGGAATTACTAAAATTGAGCCGATTGATATTGATATTGCCGCTGAAATGGGGTTTGCCATTAAACTCATTGGAAAAGCCATTCGTACGGAACAAGGATATGAAGGTCGCGTTCATCCGGCGTTGGTAAGAAATTCCAATCTTCTGGCTTCAGTGAAAGGGGCTTTTAACGCGCTCTTGATCAAAGGCAACTTTTTAGGTCCGACGATCAGTTACGGAAAAGGTGCCGGATCTCATCCTACAGCCTCAGCGGTAGTTGGTGATATTGTGGAGATTGGACGCTCATTAACCTCTAATTGGCAACATCAATCATATCCGTTGTCTTGCACCAACGAGACACTGGTGAAGAAAAAGCTGATTCCCATTAGCCAGATTAAATCAGAGTATTATCTGAGATTTACCGTGCGTGATGAGATTGGAGTATTGACTGAAATCACCAAAATTTTGGGAGAAAACAATATCAGCATTCGATCCATGATTCAACGTTCTCAAAATGGCGATACAAAAGAATCAGTGCCTGTTGTGATTTTTACGCATGAGGCGGTGGAAGAAAATACTCAAAACGCGCTCCAGAAAATTGATCAGCTTTCTTTTATACAACAGCCTACAAAAATCATTCGAATTGACTCAGTGAGTTAATACCTGTGGATTGATTGGGGAGGGGGATCATAGAATTCACCCGCGAAAATTTGGATTTGGCATTGACAAAACAAAATCGTTATTCAAAAAATTGACGTCGGACAAAAGCGGCCATCTAGCATTGAGGGCTGGTAACGATCCGACACAGATTCATATTACGATACCCTTGCTGAGTGAGGGAAAGCTAACACGGTGTCTAAAGTAGCCTTGCATGCGATTGTAATTTTACCAACAGCGATCATTAACACTATTGAGGATCTGGTTTGACTAAAACAAAAAAAATAAAAAAACAACAACTTCCTGTCGGTTCGAAAACTCAGGACGAATTGCAAAAAACGGATGCCTTTGACGAATTTTTATTCAATGCCACCAACTATATTTATAAAAAACGGAAAATTTTCATTGGTCTTGGTGTCGTTTTTCTCGTCATTCTTCTGGGAGGATATGGGATAAATTGGTTTATTGAGTCTCAAAACAACCTGAGAAATGAGGGATTGTTTAAAATAGAAAGCGCGATGCGCGACAACAAGCTAACGGATCAAGAGAAATATGATAAGGCACTGCCGATTGTGAACACTTTTTTAGAAAAGTACGAAGGGACCAAACAATCGGAAATAGCGTTATTTTATCGCGGTAGTCTATATTTCCAGCAAAAGAAGTATGTTGAGGCTGAAAAGGATTTACGTTCAATTTTGGGATTGCTGGAAAGATCGTCAGATTTTTATGTGTTAGCAAGTATTTATCTCTCAAATATTCTGAGGGATCAGGAAAAAACAGATAAGGCGATTGAAATATTAGAATCGGCTAAGACAGAAACCATGACCGATGTTGTAATGATGGAAATCGCCGAAACCTATATCAGTATTGGTAAAAAAGCCGAAGCCCAAACCATATTACAGGCAATTGTTAAAGGTTATCCGAATTCCATGTATAAGAGTCGCGCCAATCAATTGTTGGCATCATTATAATAAATATTTTCCTGATTATGTCTATTAACATTCTAATTTGCCAATAATGCCTGTCATCCCCGCGGATGCGGGGATCCGGGAAACCATTTGGTTTCTTAGGCTTTTATTGTTAGATTCCCACTTTCGCGGGAATGAATTTTCCTCAACCTTAACTATTGCATCAGCGGAGCTTATTCCCGCTTTCTCGGGAATGACAGGGGGTGATCAAAGAAATGAGCTTGCGAATTGTACATAATCGTAAATATTTTATTCCGAACCGGATATTGAAATATCCTGTCTTATTCAATACATATAATTAACCAAACTATGGATTATTTAGATCTGGTTGAAGAATACGAGGACGGCAAATCAATCAGCCAGTTTGAAAAAGTTCGTGTTCTTGTTGGCCGAACCAGGGCTCTTTACGCCGGAAAAGCGTGTAAGATCGCGAATTTGGGCGATCGAAAGCCGACCACCCAGGCGCAGTACGAAATGAAGGAAGAACTCATTCAGCCTCATATCTTCATAGAAGAGAAGGAAGAAGTCTAACCAGAACAACTACTTTGACGAAAAAGGAAAACCACCACGCTTTTCAGGGAAGTAATCTAAGTGATTAGTTTGCTTCCCCTACACCCTGACTGTCACTTGCGACTTCCCGTGGAATTGTTGCCTTACCCGCTATCTTACCATCGAAAACAGACGCGCGTTGTAAAAATCGGAGATTTGTTAATCGGGGGAAACCATCCAATTCTCATCCAATCCATGTTAACATCAGCAACTACTGATATCGATGGGTGTATGAGGGAGATACGTGCGCTGCGCCAAGTCAATTGTGAATTGATCCGATTAACGATACCCGCCAGAAAAGATTTAGAGGCAATCGCGGAAATCCGCCATAGGATGCGCGAAGAAGGAATTTTGACGCCGTTGGTTGCCGATGTCCATTTTTCGCCTCAATTAGCGATTGATGCTTGTGAATGGTTTGAAAAGATTCGAATTAATCCGGGAAACTTTACTGATGTTTCTAAAAACGCGAGAAGACCCGACTCATTGTTATGGATGGAAGAGGGACGCGCCCGCCTGAAAGAGGCGATTATCCCTTTGGTTAAAAATCTTAAAAAGTATAATTGCACCTTACGGATTGGTGTTAACCATGGCTCTTTATCAACTCGTATGATTGAGCAATATGGCGACTCACCCAAAGGGATGGTTGAATCCGCTGTTGAAATGATTGAGCTGTTTGAAGAACAGGGATTTGATCAGTTAGTGGTCTCACTTAAATCTTCTAACCCTGTGGTTGCGCAAAAAGCGTATCGCTTGTTGGCAGCCAAACAGAATCGTCCGAATGATGTACCTCTTCATTTGGGTGTTACAGAAGCCGGTAACGGAACAATGGGACGAATTAAAGGGTTGGTAGGTATCGGTTCATTATTACGAGACGGTTTGGGGGATACAATTCGTGTTTCTCTGACTGAAGAAAGTCAAAATGAAATCATCTTTGCCCGGAAATTAGTTGAATCTCTTAATTATGCCATGAGATCCGAGGAGGAGGATTCAGCCGATTGGTTTCGTGATTTGGAACATCGTAGGGTGAGCAATTCCCTTCTAAATTTACGCTCTGTAGAGATTGGGGGTGCGTCTCCCATTAAACTAGGCAAACAGGACATTGTTAAGCTTGCCGTGAGCGAAACTGATTTGGAACAGGATTTTGAATATAGTATCACTCAAAATGAGATTTATTTAGAAGGCCAGGAAAAACCTGTTTTGCGAACAAGCGTACTAGATGAGATCGGTTTCGATATTAACTCATATTATTCCGCCATTCTGTTGTCCTCCCCTTTTCCGGTTAATATTCTGAGAAAATACTATCAGAGGAGAGAGCTCCATAAAAAACCCTCAATTCCGGTTGGGTTGATGGTTTCCATTGATGACAAGAGTGATCACGCATTGCTATTGGAAACAGAATTGGCAAGCGTTTTAAGTGAGGGATTGGTTGACTTTCTCATGATTCCCGAGTCGCTGTCTTCATCTGATTCGGAGCGATTGATCTGTATGCTTCAAGCCACGCGCAATCGAACCTTGCTGCCGGATTATATTGCTTGCCCGTCATGCGGGCGAACCTTGTTCGATTTGCGACAAGTGACTGGAAAAATAAAGCAAGCGACCCAACACTTGAAAGACATTAGAATTGGCATTATGGGATGCATTGTAAATGGTCCCGGTGAAATGGCGGATGCGGATTTTGGGTATGTTGGCAGCGGAGCGGGGAAAATTGATCTGTACTTTGGCCAGGAGCGAATAAAACGGGGGATTGATGAATCTCACGCGGTTGATGCCCTGATTCAATTAATCAAAGATCACAATCGCTGGATTGATCCTTAGTTGACAAAATGCCAGCCAGGAGAGCGTGAAGTGGTATAAATAAAGCGGACACCTGATCTTTGGTCTAATAATAATCGTATCTATTCAGAACTTATTAAAAAAGTGCAAAAAAGTTCATTTTTTACT
>CAZJUM010000176.1:0-5174 GCA_964549175.1 uncultured Pseudomonadota bacterium
TGGCTCCATAATGGCGTAGCCTTGCGGAGCTTTAATGTAAAATCATACAGACTCCGTAGCTCTTCGAGACTATGGAGCCACCAGAGAGAAATTAGCTGAACAGTTACATTTATTCTTCCATAATAACAAATACCAAATCATTATGGGTAGCGTATAACACAAGCTTCACTCAGATTTAAAGATGGATTTTATATTGCCAAGTTTGTTTATTTATACGAGAAGTTCAATTCGGAACATTGAATTGACTATTCAAAGTGATCAACATTAAGCCTCCGGATTTAGCCGGGGGGAACTTAGCTCAATTATCCTTTTTCTCAAAAAACAGGTATTATGGATACCATTGATAATGGATCGATATCGATTAAACCAGGGTTATGAAATTTCTGTTTGCTATTGTTATTATAGTCGTTGTTGTCCTAATCGGAACTCGGGTGACATTTTTAAACCGTCGACTTCCCATTGGTTTCAGACATATCCTGTTGACGGGTATTGAGTACATATTTATTGGTGCGGCTTTGGGGACCATGGGAATTAACCTGATAGATGCAAGGTCTTTGATTTCCTTAAAACCATTTCTGTTGTTTGGATTGAGTTGGATCGGTTTTTTGTTTGGTTTGCAATTTGAGTTTCGGCTTCTGCGTCATTTGCCTCGTTTTTATTTCACGATGACGGCTATTCAAGCCACTATAACCTTCCTTTTGGTAGCGGTCTCAGCTTATTTTACTTTGAATTATCTCATCGATCTACCATTACCATTGTTGTTACTGGCCTCTGCTGTTTTAGGATGCATCGGTTCATGCAGTGCTCAATCAGCGATTACCATTGTGGGACAAAATTACCGCGTTGAGAATAAAGGTCTGATTGATTTACTCCGATATATGTCCGGTGTTGATGGTATTTTTGCCCTGTTATTTTTTAGTATCGCCTTGAGTGTTCTACCGGACCAGGAACATATTACACTCGATGTTATGGCTTCTTTGACTTGGATTCTAACAACAATTGTAATGGGAGTTGTTCCGGCATTGGTGCTGATTATCCTCAGTAGTACCCAATTTACGCAAGCGGAATTTCTGGTATTCGTCATTGGAATTGTCATGCTTAGCGGAGGACTCGCGTTTCAAATCGGGCACCCGCCATTAATTTCCGGGTTGATTTGCGGTGTAATTACCGCCAACTATTGTCGTCACCGTATACGTGCTTTAACAACCGCTGTGACTGCGGAGAAGTCGATCTATATCATTTTATTACTGATTATCGGTGCGGGATGGAATTTTGAATTTAACCAAAGCATTTGGATTGCCGTAGCATATTGGCTCTTCAGACTGATAGGAAAATTGGCCGGCACTTTTCTCGCGACTCGAACCTTTAAACCCAAGTACGATGTGCCTCCAACCGCAGGATTGGGATTGGTATCAGAAGGCGGGTTGGCCATCGCTATGGTGATCAGCTTTCAATTATTGCATTCAGGAATCGCTGACTATTTAATAACGGCAATTATTATCTCCGTGGTGGTGAATGAATTGATCAGCCCTCAATTGATAATCGCTCAATTTCAAGCTGTGAAGGCTTTTCAGCCTAAAAAAACCGATATCTGAAACTTTATTCTCATTATTATGACACGACGCCTGATCAGCCTGACGATGGTTTTGATAACCATGTCTTTGGTGGTACATACCGATTGGTTCAGAGGCTCGGAATACGTTTCGCCTATTTTGGTGTTGGGTTTTTTGTTAATTACGGCTTATTGTGTTGGATATATATTCAGCTTATGGGGACTGCCTATCATCACGGGAAACCTTCTGGCCGGATTGTTTTTAGGTCCCTACTTTTTGAGTTATTTTTCCGGTCAATCTGTTGTCGATTTGAGTTTTTTGAATAACCTGGCACTCGCCTTTATCGCGTTTTGCGCGGGAGCTGTGCTAAAGATCGAAAATATCAGGAAAAAACTAAAATCGATTTTATACCTGATTTCCGGGGTCGCGTTAATCGTTTTTTTTGGCGTTGCGGGAACTGTCTTGGCGGTGTCGGAGATGATCCCGTTTATGGCGAAATACGATATGCCCGTACGTGTCGCTATCGCCTCATTATTTGGTGTGATAACTGTCGCGCGTTCTCCGTCCTCTACCATTGCCATCATCAGTGAAACTCAAGCTAAAGGAGAATATACAGATACTGTGTTGAGTGTAACCATTGCAAGCGATGTGGTAGTCATTATACTTTTTGGAATTATCATATCATTTTGTCAGTTTGTGTTTGCCGGCGGCGGACAAATAGATCCCGGCTTTTTTCTCGATTTAATGTTTGAAATCTTGTTGGCGTTGATTTTGGGCTTTTTTTTAGGGAAGTCCATAATTTTCATGATTCAAATCGTCAAAATGGAATTTCCGGTGGTGATCACAGCGGTCGGATTTATGGTGATCAAATTCAGCCATTTAATTGGCGAGTATTTCCATGAGGTTCACGACATTGGCTTGCATTTGGAACCTTTGTTGATGTGTATGACCGCCGGTTTTACGATCCAGAACTTTTCTAAATTCGGTAAAGTTTTCTTAGCTAAAATGGATGGCGTATCCTTGCCAATCTATATCGCCTTTTTTGCCATCACCGGTGCCTCAATTAACATTGATGTACTAAAAACCGGATGGATGCTTGGATTATTGATCGTAGCCTCTCGAACTTCGATGATGTTTGTGGCTTGCTTTATTAGTGGAAAACTATCAGGGAGCTCCCCGAAAATTTATAAATATTCCTGGATGGGATTTATCACGCAAGCAGGTGTAAGCTTAGGGTTATTAACGGAAATTGTCAGACGTTTCCCTGAGATTGGAGTTCCGATTCAGAGTATTTTGATTGCGGCAATTACATTAAATCAAATCGCGGGGCCAATTGCCCTTAAATTCGCATTGAACAAAACAGGTGAGGCAAACACAAAAACTAAGAACATAACTCAAACGACTGTGAAACAGACGAGTCACTAAGTGATGATATTAAATCAGCTAAATTCGTGTATTTTTTTGTCTATCAACAAAGGACTTTATGCAAATTACTGACTACCTAAAAAAGGAATGCATTCACGTTGATGTACCGGGAACGGATAAAGACGAGATCATTCGTGAATTGGCTAACTTACTGCTTACCCATCATCCGGATATTGATGTCGAAGAAGCGATGGGTGGGTTATTTGAGCGGGAGAATGTGCTGTCGACAGGTATTGGAAACGGTATCGCGATTCCTCATGCCCGATTAAAAACTTGCCGGGATGTTTATGTTGCCTTTGGATTGCTCAAGGAAGAGGCGAATTTTGAATCATTGGATAATAAACCGGTAAAATTGGTATTTTTGATTTTTTTCCCCGAGGATAAAGTTAACCTGCAGCTAAAAATCTTGGCCAAAGTATCCAGAATTCTGCTGAAGAGCGGAGTCACCGATCGTTTACTCAACGCGAAGACTTCTGATGATATTGTCGCTGTATTTGAAGACTACGAAAAAAACACCGATTCCCAATAAAAACGAATGAAACTTGCCGTTGTTTTTCTAAATAAAATTGAATATTTGGAAGAATTATTATCCCTTTTCCTGGAAATCGGTCTTACAGGGGCCACAGTTGTGGACTCCGTAGGAATGGGACACATTATATCAGAAAGCATCCCGATTTTTGCGGGATTAAGAAAAGCTTTCGCGGGTAGTAGTCCGAATAAAAAGGTTATATTCGCTGTAACGAACGAAAAAGTGATCCAAGATATGGCTAAGGTTATAGACGGTTTGGGGCAAGATGAAGAAGATCAAAAACCGGGATTTATGATATCACTATCCGTCGAATCTATTTTCGGTCTCAATATTCCCGCTGATTAATTCTTTCCTATCCGTAATTTTCATGAACAAACGACTCAATCACATCTTTTACGGACAAGGGAAGAACCCATCATAATTTTGCGTGGATTGTTTGGTTCGCAAAAGAATCGGACGCCAATAGCCAAACAATTATCCGATATATACCCAGTCATCACTTTAGATGCAAGAAACCATGGGCAATCGTTTTGGTCGGATAAGGTGTCATACTCGAATATGGCGGAGGATGTGATTCGATATTATTAGGGACTTTCCTAAGATCTTCTTCCCAAGTTTTTCTCTATCAGCTTTATTTCCAGAAGGTGAATGCCCGTACTATATCCGCGTCAAAAGCTATTCCGAAAACCCCCGTTTATTCCCGGACGCGTCCATCCAAACGATTCCCAAGGCCGGACATGTTCCTCACATTGATGATCCTGTGGTACGTTGTGATATGATAGAGGTTTTTCTCAATTGAAAAATATTCAGAATGGGGCATCTTCATCATCTTTCTGGTCCAGCCACGCGGGTGGGGAATCGCCTACGTTTATTGTGTCACCAGGGATTCGCGCGCTTGGTTGAACGGATGCTTCTGTGAGTCGCAAGGCTTGCAAGGTGTTAAAATACTTGTCATGCCCCCTGGGGTCGGTCCATTTTCGACCTTTTAAAATGAAATGCACATCAACTTCTTGACCTATTGTGTAACGATCCAATTGAGCACACTTATCCTGGATCATTTCAAATTTCAAAAACTCCGGGTATTGCGGGCTTTCAGCGTATTCGATGACAAACTCTCTTTTTTGAAACGAGGCTGTGACTTTCTGTGTTTCAAATATAACGGTGATCTTTCCTTTGATATTCATCGCGGGTTTCTTGGTAAATTTTATACGAATCGTTTTTTATCTCTTCAACCACTTTGGTGATATGAAGCCAACGAACCACAGAACTTATTCGTTCCCTCCTAAACGGGCTTTTGGTATCGATTAATCTGTGGAATAGCCCCTCCACCTACCCGAATAAGTATAAACTTTGCCGCGGGGGATCAAGTGTTAAATAATCTTTCAATATCGTAATTGTTCAGTTAATTTCTCTCTGGTGGCTCCATAGTCTCGAAGAGCTATGGAATCTGTATGATTTTACATTAAGACTCCGCAAGGCTACGCCATTATGGAGCCACCGTGGGCTTTAAAAGCGGATTTTTTTGTTCTGTATGTGCTTAGAATCTATTTTTGTTTTTCAGCGGCGGTCAGGGGATCGCGAAAAACAAAAATCCCTATAAAGGCTTTTTATTGTCCGTTATGATACCCAATCTCTGTAGACTGTCTAATGTAGGCGGATTAACAAAA
>CAZJUM010000177.1:0-5085 GCA_964549175.1 uncultured Pseudomonadota bacterium
TTCGCGAAAAACAAAAATCCCTATAAAGGCTTTTTATCGTCCGTTACAATACCCAGTCTCTGTAGACTGTCTCATGTAGGCGGATTAACAAAAATCCGTCAAAAACCTTGTCAAGTAAAAAATGAACTTTTTGCACTTTTTTAATAAGTTCTGAATAGATACTAAAAATGTTTCATCAAACCATTGCTAATAAGGTCCGTGCCCGGAGCAAGCGCGATGGTTGAGTCTCAAGTCATTTGACCGACACTATCAGCACCCGCGCCCTATCCCAGTATTTCCATATAAACAGGGGGATGTCAAAAACATAATTATCTTGAAACCCGGATTTAATCAATAATCATGGGGACGGATCGCTAAACCGAGTTAACCAAAGTCTTTAGTCGGAATTCATGGTGAAGGACCGCGAGAATGCGGAGATGATACGCTATCCGATGTCGCTTTTACGGACTATTCTCAGCTGAATTCGCGGGTTATGATCAAGACAAATTCCTCATTTGCGGTTTCCGGATTAACGCGATATATTAACACCCGGGTTGTTAAAAAATTCCCCTCCGGTCTTACATGCAATATACCGGATACGCCTTTGTGACCGCCGCGGCAACCAATGAGATCTTTAAACGGTCAGTGAAGCGGTTTTATTATTTCGTTCTTAATGAGGTCCCGTAAGAGTGAACCCAAACATATGAGACCAGAAGCCGCCTGATTGCTTTTGGCGCGATTTTTTTAACATGATCCGGGCCGTATTGATTGGGCTCAGACAAATTTATGACACACAATTATCCAAAGGAAATTTTTATGAAATCCATTCTGACAATTGTTTTCTTTTCTTTAATTTCCGTGCCTCTTTTTGCCGAATTACCCCTAGGAAAAAAACCGCCCGAAATTGTATTAAGCGGTGACTTAGGAGGGCGGTTGGACACGACCCCCTGGAGTAGCTCTGAAATCAAAGGGAAGGTGTATATCCTGCTTTATGTCGATCCGGATGAGAAAAACTTGAATAATCATGTTTTCCGGCGCTTAAAAAAAGCCGGGTTTCCTGAAAACAAAGTGGGATCGATCGCTATTATCAATATGGACGCGAGCTGGGCGCCAAATTTTGCCATTGAGTCAGCGTTAAAGAAAAAGCAGAAAGAGTATCCCGATACCATTTATGTCAAAGATTTTGATAAAGTATTGGTCAAGCAATGGCAATTGACTGATCACTCAAGTGATGTTTTGATTTTTGACCGTGAGGGTTATGTGATTTTCAGCAAAGACGGCAAGCTGACTGAGAATGAGATAGAGCAATTGCTGCGAGTAATTCGTGAGAATATCTGAGGGGTTTTGGCGTTTGGGCCAATATCGCCGCTGAAAAACTCACAATGAGCACGGCTAAAAAAACCGAAAACAAACATTTATATTTCATAGAATTTCTCGCTATAAGAATCAATATTGATTAAGGTCGCTGATTGGCTGAGTTTTATACGCTCGCTCGGATGACAATCACCACTATCTCCCGAACAGCGTGATCAATTCTTGTTTTCTCGCCCCACTGAACTCATGCCATGTGGCAATAATCCGATGGTTTTGGATAAGGATAATCGTCGGAAAAACCCGACTTTTTTGGGGTGGGAAGAACTTATCCGCCAGGCTGCTTAGCGCGTCGTGATAAAAGTATTTTTCCGGGACATTGAGCTTTTGGGCCAGCCATTTGATGCGCCCGATGGAATCCTCTTTGCGAGGATCAATAAAAAGAAGATCAACATCCCTCAGTTTTTGGGTCACCGTCAGGTAAAGATCCGAGATTTCCTTGCGGCAGGGCACGCAATCCACATAAAAGAAACTGATGATTTGATTGCGCGCGTTTTTTTTACTGTGGTACCGCGTTCCTTCCAAATTGCTGATCCAGAATTTCGGTGCCGGTTTCGCGGCTAAAACCTTGTGGTTGAGCAAAATAAGCAGAATGCTGAGTATCAGCGAGGATTTTATCCATTGATTGAAAAAAGGGCGCGCGTAACGGAGAGCGTGTCCCTTTGTATTGGCAAGTGACTTCATCGTTAAATAGAGTGTTTGGTTTCAAATCGCGTTTAACCCCTCTGGCTCGTCATATTGAGAGAAACAGCGTTCATCCCCCCTGGATATGGCTATTTTCGATCAGGCGCGCGATATGGTTAAGTTTGGAATACGGAAGGTCATCGGCCAATTTCTCAATCAGTTGTTGATAAGACGATACCCTGGTTGCCGGATCATTTTTCCATCGCTTTATTCGCCTCATTCCATTAATCAGGTTTAAGGAGAAAAGCGGATCGAAAGGGCTGTCGCTGAATCGATACAACTCAAGATCGATTTTAAAAAACGCCAATCCCTGAAACATTAAGGTCATCCTTTTGGTGGCGTTTGATTGAGTATGGGTGACCAGAAACAGCTCCTCAGATCTATTTTCGCGATAGGGACTTATAAAATTATTCAAGCTGCCACGATCAATCACCTCTTGTTTCGTGATGGCCAAATGATACTCTCGACCGATTTCCTCAATAATTGACTTCACTTCGGAAAGCACCGTTTCAGATGATTTCAGTGCTTGGGCATCCGAACCGGGATGAAAAACAATAAGCGATATAATCGGTTGCAGCGTGAGCTCTCCCAAATCCGACGGTAAAAAAAAGAACTCCCCACCCCTGTGTCCTCCTCCCAAAGGAATTGGCGCCAAAATAGGTGTCTGAGCCGCGCCTTCCCCCAGTATAGCCGCTGTATCCTCTACCACGACCTTTTACAGGTCGGCGATCAAATCCGTGGCGCTAAAAAATCGCTCCCGATTAACCTTGAGGATGGCCAATAAGTGATAGGCGAAGATTGAGTGACCTCCCCATTGTTCGCCGCTATCGGAAACCGGCTGATTACCGCCGGAACTGAGCCCGTGAACACTGCTGAGCTCATTGTATTTACGAAAATAACTACTGCCGCTCTTAATTTGATCGGTCCGTTGGCGGCTTCGGGTGGTCAACATTAAATTGCCGCTAAAGCAGGAATCCGATATAAGTAATTTGTGTTTGACTTTAACGGTGGACAACTTGGATAAAATGTCCTCATTGCTGATATAATCAAATTCATTGTTGCCATCCACCGGCACCCAATATCCCTTTTTGTTTTTGTCAAAATGACCATGTCCGGCGTAATACACCAAAACACTGTCATTCGGCTCGCTTTTATCGGCAAGCTGGTTAAACGCCTTTAAAATTTGAGCGCGAGTCCCGTTTTTGATCATGGCAATATGTTGACGATCAAACTGGTATCGATCCGAGAGAAGATCAGCCAGCTCTTGAATATCGTTAATGGGGGTGTTTAATGTCGACCATTGATCTTTGAAATGGTAATCGTTATTTCCGATCAACAAGGCACGGTAAGTCCCTTTGAGGTAAGCTATTTTCTTTTTATCTTTTGAGTTAACATTCACGGACCGTGTTAAAATGGTCTGTTTTGGCGGGGATTCAGCGATAAGCGCCGAAGGCAGTGTGAGCAGCAATAGAAGTCCTAATCCGAACAAGACCCGGTTGCGCATAGGTTTTGATTCTCTTCCCCTCTGACAGAAAAAATGTGCTAATTTAACCATGAAAAATGAGGCAATAAAGTTGATTAAAGGATAACCGGCGGATATCCAAGGTATCCGCTTGACTGGGAACATAAAGAATCGCGGGTATTTCCGTCAAAAGAAAATCACCCAAAACGGGCGACTGACAAAAACTTCGTGAATACATTAAGCGTTTGGTCATACACTTATTATCATTAGGGACGGATAAATGGGTTTTTTAAATATCATAATGAAAAACTGATCGCGGGGCGGGAAGTTTTTACCCGCTCCAATCCCTTGCGCTTCTCCTGTGAATTTGATGAAATGAACACCATGGTGTGCCGGGAAAAAATATATTTATCCGTCTAAGGACTGTGTTCAGGTTTATATCAGACAAGGCCGATCAATCGGATTTGGTGTTATAAGGTCTTTCCGTCCGGACTGACCCCACTTTTTTCTAAACCCGCAACCAATTTACTTGTAAAAACATAATGAGACAATTCCGAGCTCTGAACCTTTTTCTGGTTTTAATAATCCTGATGATCAGCCCGGTGTTTGCCCACGCCAATAAAAGTCGGGGCATTTCGGTCACCACCGCGACCGGTGAGTCCATTGAGCTGTATGTCAAAAGCTATGCCTTGGTGATTGGTGTGAGCCAATACAGAAACGGCTGGTCTGAATTACCCGGTGTTTTGGAAGATGCGAATGCGGTAAGCGATGCTTTGGAAAATCACGGGTTTACAGTGATGAAAGTGCTGAATCCCGATAACCAGCGGCTTAAGGAGGCATTTGACGGGTTTATCGCCGAATACGGACGGCAATTTAATGATCGCTTGTTGATTTACTATTCCGGTCATGGTTATACCCATAAGAAAAAGTGGGGTGGCGATATGGGCTATCTGGTGCCGGCGGATGCGCCCAATCCCCATGCGGATATCAACGGGTTTCTTGATAAGGCGCTTGATATGCAGCAGATCGAGGTGTACGCCAAACGAATTGATTCCAAACACGCCCTGTTTCTGTTTGACACTTGTTTTTCCGGCTCGATTTTTGCTTTGTCTAAGGCGGCTCCGGCAGCGATTACCTATAAGACCAAAGAGCCGGTGCGGCAATTTATCACTGCCGGCAACGCCGAGGAAGAAGTGCCGGATGAAAGCGTATTTCGCCGGCAATTTGTAGCGGCGCTTAATGGTGAGGGCGATGTCAATCGGGATGGCTATATTACCGGCAGCGAATTGGGTGAGTTTATACAAACGCGTGTGCTTAATTACTCCAAAGAGTCGCAACACCCGCAATACGGCAAGATCCGCGACCCCAACCTGGATAAAGGGGATTTTGTGTTTATTAATGTCGGCAAAACACCGAAAACATCCGAAAAAACCCCGGTCCGCATCAATGCGGAAGAAACCCTGTGGAAAGTCATTGAATACTCAAAGTATCCCGAAGACTTTCAGGATTATCTCAATGCCTATCCCAACGGACGATTGAGATATAGTCAAATGTTGTGTTCAAAAAAGTTAAGCAGCAATATCCCTTTC
>CAZJUM010000178.1:0-5047 GCA_964549175.1 uncultured Pseudomonadota bacterium
GAAAGGGATATTGCTGCTTAACTTTTTTGAACACAACATTTGACTATATCTCGGATTTAATATTACCGAAGTATACCTCCGCTCGCGACGGGATGCTATCGATAAACAAGGCCGCGATACCGGAGCTCTTATTTCCGCTAACCCGGGGAGTGACGCGCTGAATCCCGCCCTGAAGAGAAGCAGCGCCAGCAGCCGTCCCCATAAATCGGACACCGCCGCCGCTGACTCCCTTCAGTTGACTGGCAAGAGCTTCCAGGGCACTGCTCAAAGTCGCGAAATCACCGTCGTGATTTACGGTTTCCGAAGCGACAATGGCATTGCGTTTGATATCTTGAATTTTACCGGTCAGCAGATACATTTGATCGATCACTTTATTATAAGTGCCGGATATCACCCGATCCACACCCAACTGCTCCCCGATGATGGTGCGCACTCATCACGTGTACATCCTGTGGATCGCTGAATTTGATCCGGGTCCATCTTGTCGATTTCGGCACTGCTGGCCAGATTAAAGTGCCCGCTGCGGGCAATGGCGGATCGAAATACTTCGCTGAATGACTTCCTTTGGCTTAAACTCAGGGTATCGGATTCCAGATCCAATACGGCCACCAGAGCTTGATCGCCGGATCGTTGGGTTTCGTAATCCACAGCGATCTGAGCCAATAGCTCCGCGTCAATCAGATCTTTAACCGCCTTCAGCTGAATGGTGGTGATGCTTCCTTTCTGCTTGTATGTTCCCAGGATATGGACTTTTTTGGAGGAAACACCGGCAATGGCTTCGGACTCCAATATCAGTTTAATATCCGGAATCGCCTTTTCCAAAGCAAAGTATAGTGACGTTTCGATTTACCGTGCCGTTTGATCTTTTTTTTGGGAATGATAGTTTTTCACGCCGATAATGACCTCCTGACTGGCTTTGAACTCTCCGCTTTCCGCGAAATACGCCGCCGCCTGATCGGCGGCATCGTACAAGCTCTGTCCGCGGACAACAGCGACTTGAATCATAGTGAGTAAAACCGTGAGCAGGATATATGAGAAGCGTTTCATATTAAATTGGGTTGAGGTTATAAAAAAACAATAAAACCGGAGTAAGCGCCAATGACGCTTCGCGGCCCTCTCTGGTGGCTCCATAGTCTCGAAGAGCTATGGAGTCTACATGATTTTACATTAAGGCTCCACAAGGCTACGCCATTATGGAGCCACCGGGGGCCAATGACACGTCGCGGCATTGAATCGGAGCCGTGATATGGGTTGGTTATTTCCCACTTTGTTTTTCAATCAGTCAGCAATCACTTAAAAAGGCTGGTCAGCCTGCGTAAAGTCGTACCGCGAATTTAAATTTTTTCAACAAATTTATTGAACGCCGTCTAAAAAAGTACTTTTCAACAGCATACAAGACTATTACACAATCCCATAAGCTGCCTCAACGCGTGGTTGCGGTGTTTCTTCCTGTTTTCTGCTTTAGCGACTCATGGCGGACCTGTTTTCGTTCCCTGATATATTCGCATGTGTCAGCCAGTGATTGATTGACAATCAATGCTCGCGGAAAACCCGTTTCTCGCAACAGCGCCCGAACATCGTCATCGATCCCCAATTCATTGTTCATGTGAGAGTCCGATCCGAGTGAGACACGACAATTAAACAAGCGCGCGTAGTGAAGCATAGCAATAACATCCTCAAGGAGTGCTTTTTTGAGTTTTAACGCATTATTATTCAATTCCAGCGTTATTCCCCTATCCGCCGCGGCTTTTGTCAGCGGTTCAAAATAAGGTAAGCAGGACTTCATACAAGGATGTCCGATGATATCAACGGGGTCCTTCATTGCCTCGATCATATTTTCGGTAACCTGCTCTTTTGATTTGACTTTGAATAATGAGGGCAGCGTATGAATCGAGGCGATGACGATGTCAAACTGATCGGCGATAGTGAGGGGAACATCGGTGATACGCTCACCCTCACTTAAGATACTACATTCAATCCCTTTAAAAAGCGTCACGGGAATTTCGGGAGGTGATTGATACCTTGAGAGAAGAACGCGAAAATAATTGAGATCAGGACCTTTAACGCGATATTTCCAGTTCGCTTGATCGGAAGGCTGGGTCGTTAACCATATTGTATTATCGATTGCCGGACTATGATCCGTTATGGCAATGGCTTCCATTTTATTTTGGGCGGCTTTCCGCAGCGTTTCCTCCAGGGTATTGATGGCGTGTTCCGATTTAATGGTGTGCGTGTGCAAATCTACTTTTAGCATGAATTCTATCGCTCCTTACTCATCGCGCTTTGAATCTTTTTCTTCTGTTTTTTGAAATAGTCACGGTTTTGTCGATCCTTATCCAGTGCTTGCTCAATGGCCCGCAATGCTTCTTTATACATTTTTTTCTGAAAATAAGCCTCAGCCAAAGTATCCAGGTTCTCGGAATTGGCATTCAGTCGCACTGCTTTTTTTGCCAATTTCAGGGCCGTATCCACTTTTTTATATTGCTCATCATCAGTGGTTAAATAAAGCCAGGCCAAATTGTTTAAGGATAAACTGTCATTGGCATTGCTTTCCAGGATCTTTAAATAGATCTCTTCCGCTTTGGCGGTCTGCTTGGTAAAATCATAGTTGATCGCCAGGCGGATTTTTGCCCAATAACTATCGGGGCGTTTCAATAGATATGCGTTTATATAATCAATGGCCTTATGATACTTTTTGATGCCTTCATAAAGAACGGCCAATTTAATTTTCACCCAAAAAAGATCCGGTCGCGTTTGAATGATTTTCTCAAAAAGCGCCATGGCTTTTTCGGCCTCATTATTTTTCGAGGCACTCATACCCTCATAAAACATCAACCAAGGGTGATCCGGGACGGAATCCTGAGTTTTCAAGGAGGTTTTTTCGCTGCCCTTTACCAGATCTCGCAGATAAACCAAGTAAGGGGTATGGGGGCTTTTATTCTTTTCCAAGCTGGCAAGTCCGGTTTCTGCCTGATTGTAGCGTTGGTAAATAATGTCAAGATATGTGGTAAACTCATCGCTATCTTCTGTAATACCCCACATTTCGTGAGCGATGCCGCTTAGATAGAGATAAAGTTCCAGGGTGATCATATCAAAATTTTCCTCGTTCAGCGATTTACGAATGGTTTTCAGCGCTCTTTCTTTACTGATATGAAGCTGCGCGTATCCCATTCGGGTCAACACCGCCGAGTTACGCGGCATCAGCACCAACACTTCCTTAAACGTTTCCGCTGATTCTTTATATTTTCCCTGCTGAGACAGGATACTGGCCTTTAAAATTCCCAGGGACAAAAGTGATGGTTCCGATTGCAGGGCCTGTTCAACGGCCTGATAAGCTTTCTGGTATTCTTTATTAGCCAATAAGATAATAGCTTTCTTTTGATAAGCGTAGCGGTTTTGGGGATCCAATCGTATCAGTTTTTCTATCTCATCAAGGGCTTTATCAATTTTATTTTCCTGATGCAGCAGCTCAATTTTTAAAATCCGTACCCAGGGTGAGTTGGGTTCTAACACCAGGGCTTGCCGAATCGCGTCTTCCGCTTCTTTGATCTTTCCGGTCAATCGATACAGCTCTCCTAAGTTGCCAAGGATTCGGTAATTCTCATTATCCAGTACCAAAGCCTGCTCATACGCGGCAACGGCTTTGGCCAGTTTATTTCGCTTGGTCAAAATTCCGGCATATTCCAAAATCAACGCGATATTCTTTTTATCAATTTGAAGCCCCTTGATGATTATTTTTTCCGCCGAAAAAGTATCTTCGTGACCAATGTATATTTGCGCCAGTTTTTCATACACAAAGGGATCTTGGGTATCCTCTTCCACTGCTGATGCCAGATACTTCTCCGCCAACCCCATATCCTTTGATATCAGGTAGATTTTGGCCAGTTGTATTTTTACCTCGGTGTGATCGGGTTTCAGTTCCAGGATTTTTTGATACATAACCACCGCTTCCTTGAGTTTTCCGCTAGCCGCTAAAATATCACCCATGTAATACAATATGCTTATTTCCTCGGGATGACGTTTTCTTAACAGCTGTAAAAGCTGGTGAGCTTTTTTGATTTCTTTTTTCTGAATATATACGGAGACTAAGTTTAAACTCGCCCATAGATTATTCGGGAACTTTTTTACCATGTATTTCAGATGATCCTCCAACGCATCCCGGTCATTCAAATTAGACAGAATCACCACCAGAAGTTCATGATAGGAGGGATTATCCGCGTCCAACCGGATCGCCCGAACACATGATTGGTGGGCTTCCTCGAAATTATCAAGTTGATATTCCAGTCTGGCTTTATCATACCAAATATCATGATTGACGGGATCGTTATTCAATGCCGCTTTAAAATGAGAAAGTGCCTGTTCGGGGTTATGGTGTTGTAACTCGATACCTGCCAGATAATGGTATATCGGGGTAAAATTCGCTTCCAGATCAAGTGCCCGATACAAGTCCTGCTTGGCGGATTCCATATAACCCAGTTCATAAAGAAACTCACCGCGGATAAATATATAGTCCGCTGAATTCGGATGTTTGACGATCATTTGGCTCAAGTAATCCAATGCGTCCTGGGTTTTTCCTTTAATATGCAGCAGCTTGGCTTTTAATTTGTGAAGATCGGCGATATCTTCATATTTTTTCAGTGCTTGTTCCAGGATTGATCTTGCTTTGTCATAGCGTTTTTCAGCGATTTCCTCTTTAATCAGCAAAATTTGTCGCTGGAGTTTTTGTGACAGGGTTTGTTTCGATTCAGCAATCTGGGTGATTGCTCCGTAGGGTGACAAAAGTAGCAAGCCACAGATGATGGTGATAATCGCTAATGAGTTTAAAACATTCGGACAGCTTTTTTTCATAAGGATGTGTTGATTATTAATTGATACCGTTCCGTAACTGTTCAGCTAACTTTTCTCTGGTGGCTCCATAGTCTCGAAGAGCTATGGAGTCTGTATGATTTTACCTTAAGACTCCGCAAGGCTAAGCCATTATGGAGCCACCGCGGGCTTTAAAAGCGGATTTTTTTGTTCTGTATGTGCTTAGAATCTGTTTTTGTTT
>CAZJUM010000179.1:0-5019 GCA_964549175.1 uncultured Pseudomonadota bacterium
CATAGCTCTTCGAGACTATGGAGCCACCAGAGAGAAATTAGCTGAACAATTACAAGCGGGGAACAGAATTATTGTGATGAGGCGATTAAGTTCATGAAAAGCTTGGTGGTGCCCATTGGGTGCTGGCAACCGATTGATTCATGAAACTCAACACTATCCGTTCACTGACAAATAATCAAAGTCGTCGGTCAAAGTACACTTTGATTTATGATCTTCGATGATTAATCACCTAAAACAATCTCCTACCAGGGAGAACCCGCTATAATTTGACAAATGTCGTTTTGACAAGGAATCAAGTTTTCAATCCGGAAAAAACATTGAAGGGTCCTCTGAAATAGTATACATCACGCGAAATTGGAGAAATTTATGGAAAATGAATTTGATTATATCATTATTGGTTCCGGATTTGGGGGAAGTGTGTCGGCGCTTCGATTATCCGAAAAAGGATATCGCGTGGCAGTGTTGGAAGCCGGAATGCAATACGACCAAGGAGACTTTGCCACAACAAATTGGAATCTTCCGCGCTGGTTATGGGCACCACAACTTGGGTGTTATGGTATACAGCGAATTAATATATTAAAAGATATGATAGTGCTGAGTGGCAGTGGTGTTGGGGGTGGATCACTGGTGTACGCGAACACCTTACTTCAACCGCCACCCGCTTTTTACCAAGACCCGCAATGGGCTGATCTGGATGAGGATTGGGAAAGCACGTTAAAGCCCTTCTATGATACAGCCAAAAGGATGTTGGGGGTCACAACCAATCCAAAAACATGGCAGTCGGACGATGCTCTTAAGGATTACGCAAAAGAACTGGGACGTGAGGCGCATTTTAAAGTAGCCGAAGTTGGGGTATTTTTTGGTGAACCCGGGAAGGAAGTCAAAGATCCCTTTTTTAACGGAGAGGGACCTCCCAGAACCGGATGCACGCATTTCGGTCATTGTATGGTGGGGTGCAATGGGGGAGGTAAAAATTCCTTAGATCGCAACTATCTTTACTTGGCCAAGAAAAAAGGCGCCCGAATTTATCCTGGCATTACGGCAAGGTCCGTTATTCCGACGGATAATGATAATTATAAGATTGAAGCCCGCCAAACCAAGGGGATGCTGTTTCATTCGAAGCATGAGTACACGGCCAAGGGTGTGATATTCGCCGCAGGTACCTTGGGAACCAATAAACTACTGGCAAATTGCGCGCAGCAAGCATATTTACCTAGGCTTTCCGCTACTCTCGGCAAAAAGGTTAGGACCAATAGTGAGGTTTTAACAGGAGTCGGGGGGACAGGCAAAAACGATTTTAGTAAGGGAATCGCTATTACCTCCGGATTGTTTGTTGATGATGAAACTCATGTCGAGATTGTTCGTTACCCGGAAAATTCGGATGTAATGGCAATCAATAGTGCCTTAATGATTGATGGCGATAAAATAATCCCACGATGGATTCGTTATATTGTCACCTGTATATTGCATCCGATAAAATGGTTAAGGACATTATGGCCTTTTGGCTGGGCCAAACGAGCTGTGATTTTATTGGTGATGCAAACCTTGGATAATCATATCGAGTTGTCGTTAGCATCTCGCTTTTGGTGGCCGTTTTCAAAAGCTCTCAAATCCCGACGGACGGGCGGCAAGATCCCGACCTATATTCCCCAAGCCAACGAAACGGCTCGCGCAATGGCAAAACTTCTGGGAGGAGAACCCTACAACGCGATTTCCGAAGTGTTTTTAAACAAACCGCTAACCGCTCATATTCTGGGAGGATGTGTTATGGGGAAAGACAGTGATCATGGTGTGATAGACAAATACAACCGAATATTTGGTTATCAAAACCTATATGTCGTCGACGGATCTATGATACCGGCAAATCTTGGCGTTAATCCGAGTTTGACCATCACGGCGATGGCTGAGCATGCCATGAGCCATATACCACCAAAAACAGAGGGATAAATCAAAGAATTCAGACTATGGAATGCCTTCTTGTTCGGCTTGTGGCTGTCGTGTTTTTAGCGGTTTTCTTATATAACGTTGCTCAAGTTGAATTATACTGGTTTAAATAGCTGTAAGACGAGCATTATGGCTGCCAAATTAACCCACAATTGATGACCTCTTATGAGTTTTTCTTATAGCACCAACGCGTTTAAAAGATATTCTTTAATTGAATCTTTTGAAATGATAAAAGATATTGGATTTACCGGGGTTGAAATTATGTGTGATAGACCACATTTGTACCCTCCTGATTTTAGTGACAACAAAATAAAATCGCTTAAAGAAGAACTTGAAAAATTGCGATTGGTTGTAACAAATCTCAATTGTTTTACGTTGTTTGCCGTCGGAGATACTTATCTTCCTTCATGGATCGAACCAGAAGCTTCAAGACGGCAAATAAGAATTGATCACACCATTCAATGCCTTAAAATTGCTGATACTCTGGGGTGTAAAAATATATCAGTCCCGCCCGGAGGCCCAGTAATGGATAATGATACAAAATCCTCGCTGGATCTTTTTCGCAAGGGGCTTGAGCGTGTTATTCCCACAGCGGAAAAATTAGGTGTTTTGTTGTTGATTGAGCCCGAACCTGAATTATTGATTGAGAATACTCAGCAAATAACCTCATTTGTAAAAGAAATTGCCTCACCGGTTGTAGGAGTTAATTTTGATGTCGGCCATTTTTATTGTGTCGGAGAAAAGCCGGATCAGGCCCTTGAAACTTTATTCGAATATATCGGCCACATCCATATAGAAGATATCGCTATCACAAGAAAGCATGATCACTTGATACCTGGTATGGGTGCTATTGACTTTGATCTATTTTTCAAGCGGCTTTCCCGATTGGAATATCAAAAAGATATTTGTCTGGAATTATATCCGTATATTGAAATGCCTAAAGAAAGCGGGATGAAGAGTTTTGAGTTTTTAGCCCCTATAATGAGAAAATATGGTTTTTTAACCGATAAATGAACGCGGGAATTGTGATATGTCGGCGATTCAAATAAAATACCAGTGTTATTTGCAAGAATTTCAACAATCTTATTCCTACTCGGTTTATTTTGAGCGTCAAATATTCAGCCCTAACAACGAATTGCTTAATCACATTATTTGTCAAGATTCGTCTTCAGATAAGGTTAATCTTGTGGTATTTATGGATAGCAATTTAGTGACACTGAATCCGCAACTGGCGCTTCGAGTTCAAGATTGGTTCAAGCAGCGTCATGATCATTTGACTCTTGTAACTGATCCCATTGTTTTACCGGGTGGCGAGCAAGTTAAAAATAGCTGGGAATATGTGCATGAAATCACGCGTATTTTAGATCAATTCTCTCTTGATCGACACGGTTTTGTGATTGTCGTTGGCGGTGGCGCGCTTATTGATACGGTTGGTTTTGCGGCTTCGATATACCACAGAGGGATTAAATTAATACGTGTTCCGACAACGACATTGGCTCAAAATGATGCCGGTATTGGTGTCAAAAACGGAATCAATCAATACGGTCAAAAAAACTGCATTGGTACATTCTCTCCTCCATATGCTGTCATAAATGATTATAGTTTACTGAGAACATTACCTTACCATCATTTTATCAGTGGTGTGGCAGAAGCTTTCAAAATTGCCTTAATAAGAGACCGATCACTATTTTTATTTCTGGTGGAGAATAGTCTTCGATTAAGTCAAAGGAATCAAGATATTATCGAAAAAGTGATATATCGATGTGCCTGTCTTCATTTAGACCATATTGCCACCAGCGGAGATCCCTTTGAGACTGGTTCTTCACGGCCGCTGGATTTTGGTCATTGGTCTGCCCATAAATTAGAATTATTATCCGATCATTCAATATGTCACGGACATGCGGTTTCTATTGGTATGGCACTTGATTCTTTCTATGCGTGGAGACTCTCACTTATTTCCGAAGCTGATTTACTAATGCTTCTTCAAGCCTTGATAAATTGCAAACTTCCCATATGGAATGAACATCTTTCCGATAAAAACCACTTCAATCAACTTGAATTGGAAGTCGGGTTGGAAGAGTTTAGGCGGCATTTAGGCGGTAAGTTAACATTCACAATGCCGAACGGCATCGGAAACACCTGTGAGTTGCACGAGATGGATTTTGACCTTGTACGCGAAGGGATTAAGTATTTATACGCGTTTGCGGATGATCCCCATGCATGTCAACAAAATTGATTATTCAGTTATTAAAGCAAGCCAGATAATTTACCCAGGTGTTGTCGCAAAAATAATATCTCCGAGTAAACGGATTATAGGAGAATCCCCTGAAATTGTTCAAGCGGAGACCGGCTTTTTCGCAAACATCGCGTAGCTCTTTTGGTTTCACCAATGATTGATAATAGTGGGTGCCTCTGGGCAATAACCGAAGTAAATATTCAGCTCCGATGATGGCTAGCAAAAATGCCATAGCATTTCTATTAATTGTCGAAAAAATTATCAGACCTCCGTGTTTCAAATGCTTTTTACATGCAAATACAATGGATTCGAAGTGGGGAACATGCTCTAAAAGTTCCATACATATGATAAGATCAAAGGTCTCCTCAGTGGTATCGACCAGTTGTTCAATTGTGATTGCGTTGTATCGGATATCAAGACCGGATTGTTGAGCATGTCTTTGAGCAACGTCAATCATCAACTCGGAATGATCAATTCCGCTTACAATCGCACCTTGTTCCGCTATTTTTTCTGCCAGCAATCCACCACCGCAACCAACATCCAATACTTTTTTGCCGGAAAGACTCGTGCAATCCGTGACATAGTTCAACCTCAGCGGATTGATATCATGCAAGGACTTCATGGTTCCATTTTTATCCCACCAGTCCTGCGCAAATTGAGTGAATTTCTTTATTTCTTTAGTTGAAATATTATTAATATGAAGACTCATTGTTGTTTTTATAGGTGAACGAGATTTTCGAATTGGCTCGAGGGAGAATTAAGAATGGTATTTGTATAAACCGATAATTTGTAACTGTTCAGCTAATTTCTCTCTGGTGGCTCCATAGTCTCGAAGAGCT
>CAZJUM010000180.1:0-1217 GCA_964549175.1 uncultured Pseudomonadota bacterium
AGTAAAAAATGAACTTTTTTGCACTTTTTTAATAAGTTCTGAATAGATACGTTTTTAGAAGAATTCACTAAAAATGGACGGCTCGGTTGCCAAAAAGTAAAATCGGTCAAAAACGACCAGCGGAGCCCTCAGATTAAGCCACTGAATAAATGTTAAATTGATATTGAAGCGGCTACCATTAGTCAGTATTTTTATGCATTTAGTGCGGAAATCAGTATTTCACAATATAACGAATAGTTGTGATCGAGCTTTTGGAAGAAAGGTATGACAACCAGCAAGGTGAGACCAAAAATTCAAGTGCTCGCCTCCGAGCAAATCGAGTATGTTCATCAAGCGGTTCTGACGATTTTGGAAACCGACGGAGTCCGTGTCGATGATGACTCAGCCAGAGGATTAATCGAAAAAGCAGGTGGGCAGCCTTATGGTGATAGGCGCATACGAATCCCCAAAGACCTGATCGAATGGGCGATCCAGGTGGCACCCGCTAAAATCAAAATGTATGAACGCACAGGAACTCTCTCATTTGAATTAAATGGTGACGGATCAGAAGAAACAATTTTTGGCGTCGGTGTTACCAATTTATATTACCAGGAACCCAAAGATGATTCGGTAGGCCCGTTTCAACGGAAACATATGGCGATCGCCGCAAAATTGGCCAGTGCTCTCGATCAATATGACGTAATTGCTACTCCTGGTGCTATTCGCGATCTACCGCCGGAAACCGCCGATATCTATGGAGCATTGGAAATGATCACCAATACCCTCAAAACCCAATTATTGTTGATCAACGATCCTGGCGATTTTAAAAGTGTTTTGGATCTTTACGAGCATTTACATGGTGATTTAAGCGCAAATTCCTTTATTATCCCCTACTTTAATCCCATCACGCCATTGGTATTAAATACAGAAACATCCACTAAAATGGAGGAAACGATTTCCCGGGGATTACCGATGATATTCTCCAATTACGGCATGTCAGGAGCAACCTGTCCGATTACGCCGGCCGGAACTTTGGCTGTGTTAACTGCGGAATTGTTAGCGGGATTGGTATATAGCCAATTGCTCAAAGAAGGCACTCCAATGATCTTAGGAAGCTTACCTTCGGTGTTTGATATGAAAAACATGGGGAGTATCTTATCGCCGCAAACCGCGTTTCTCAACTTGGCTTGTGCCGAAATGATGCACCATTATCGCATGCCTCACACCGGTACATCGGG
>CAZJUM010000180.1:1227-5004 GCA_964549175.1 uncultured Pseudomonadota bacterium
ATCGGGAAGTGGCACGGGCTGGGCGGCGGATATTCTGGGTGCCGGAACCATCTGGACCAACCATTTGACCAGTGTTCTGGGAAAAATCGGAATGCTGCCATTTGTGGGCGGGAATTTTGATTCCCTGGCATTCTCACCCACATTGGTTGTTTATGCTAATGAAATCATCCGACAAGTCCGTCAATTTGCGTCGGGATTTTCACTGAATGATGAATTGCTTGATCTTGGTAATATCAGAAAAATTGGTCCGGGTGGAAACTATTTGATGGCTCCGTTGACACTCAAAAGCTGTCGTGACATGAAGCATATGAGTGAAATCTGGCCAAGCTACACCATTGCAAAATGGCAGGAAGTCGGCCAGCCCAAAGCAGAGAAATTGTTGCGGGAAAAAACAATGGATCTGTTCACCAAACTCAGTGCTCCTGACGATCATGATGATTTGATGGGCAAAGGAGAAGAGTTTATCTTGGGTATTTAACTCCGCAACAACACTTAAACGATTATATCACCGATATCTTGGATAATTGAGAATTTTCGCCTTATTTAAGCTACAGTTATTTCAATTGCTTATATGATAAATAGCATTGTGAGGGGAATTCCCTTTTAAGCTTTAAGTTTCCCAAGCTGGGGGTCGCGGGTTCGAACCCCGTTTCCCGCTCCAACAACCATAAGGGTTTGAGAGGATTTGAGGAAAGGAAAAATCTTCAAAAAACCTTCTTAGTAACAGAATAGTAACAGCAAATCCAACGAATGAAATTCAATTTCTTATCCTACCATCATTGAAAGAAAGCAAACCCATTTTGGCCCTGATCTGGCTAAACGAAACCGGTGTATAGTGAAGGTCGTTAACTTTTTTACTATTCCCAATATATGCGCCTGCTTCTTTTGAGCTAAAACCGAATTTACTTTTCAATGTATGATTGAAATAAGCTCGCAAGTCTTTAGCTTGCAAGTCATGGACTTCAGCCCTTTCTTTTAGGCTTCTCCACGACTTTTTAATGGAATCAAGACGAGTGTAAACAACTTCTTTTGAACCATCCGGCAGTTTTTTGGTTTCTTTTTTTGGAAAGATAAAATTGGCTGGATAGATATTGGTTTCCACTATCTTACCCTTTTCATCTCGCAAAGAAACCTTGCCGAATGATTTTACTCTGGGCATTGATTTAAGAATGTCCAATGCCTCTTGAAATAAGATCACATCTCGTTTTTTCTTCCATTTAGGACTCCAACCTAACTCATGCTTGGTCGGGCAATCAGGCTTAATTCTGATATGCCAGATATCATTTTCCAAGTCGAAGTCTTGCCACTCAGCGTGTAAAACTTCAGATAGTCTTGCGCCTGTGTAGATTATGAAACTGATGATTTCTTTAATTGGCGATACTGAAGAGCTGTATTTAACTGTTGGCTCCTTGGCGTTCAATATCGCTTGGATTTCCTCATCAGTTGCTAACCTGTCACGGACAAGACCGTTTTTCTTGGGAAGTTTTATCTTCGCCGGAACCGGATTTTCACCGGAGTACAGTTTTACATCTTCAATCAAACAGTTGAAGACTTTTCTAACCATTGTAACCGAGTTCTTGATAGTGCTTTCGGCTTTTCCGCTTTTGTCTAGTGAGCGTATTAGCATTTGCACATCAAAGGCGGTTATTTCATCGAGGTAAGTCCTTTCTGACTCAAGGAAAAAAGAAAAATATCTGTTGATAGCGGACAAGTCATTATAATACGTGTTTAATGTCTTTCTGGATTCTGTCGCTTTGAAATATTTTTCTAGTGCTTCCTCAATTGAAAGTCGTTTCTCTTTTTCTTCTTCAGCAAATAAGCCATCAAGCTTTTTTAAATCTTTGGAATCAAAGTTTCCTTGTAGCAACTGCAATTCCTTTGTTCTCAAAAGCGTTTTAGCTTTTTTCTGACTTTTGCTAACTGGCCTTTGAACCCGTTTCCCATTCGGCAGGTAATATGAAATGTACCACATTACATTACCGCTGGTTTGTTCGCGCTTGTAGAGCGTGCCTTTTGGATCATACCCCAAAAGCAAATTTGAATGATTCACGGTAAAATCTCCTGATCGTGAACACAGAGTGTCAGTCGATTTTCCAGAAATTCTTTCAAATCTCTGTCTACTATACGAACTTCACGGCCGACTTTCAAGTACCGAAGGTCTCTGGCTTCAAGTAAATGATGACGAACTGTTCGTTCTTTACATTTTAATATTTTTGCTACTTCGTCGATTGTGTAGACTTGTACTGTCGGTCTTGCTAATTGTGATAAGGTCTCAAGAATTTTTTGACCGATTGTTTGGAGATCATTTGAGGCTGGGTTATCAATATCCATAAATCCACCTTGAAATCCGTTTTCATGTTCTTCAATCAGAAGCATCCTTGTCGCTTAAAGCGTCGAAAATATGGTGAAAAGACGCAAAAACTGGTTGTCTATTATTGCTGATCTGATTGATTTGGATGATAAAGGAAAATTCCCAAAGTCTGTTTGATGACTTCGGGACTTATCGGTGGGTGTTTCTTGGATATTCGAGGAATACCTTTTGATGCTATTAGTTGAGCCTTATGGGATAAGACTTGCGTACAATGATAGAGTAGACAAATCGGATTGTAAACCAAAAAAACTTCAACTTCTCAAAAAATTCATCTAACAACTCAATAATCGGTGTAAGTGAATCAATTTTTTTCATAAATCCCCCTCTTAAATAGCCAAGATTTCATTTAAAACTCTACTTCTGACTTCCGGTGGTTTTAAGTTTCCATCAATTATTTTAACAAAAGGTTTATCATGTTGGATGTTTTCTAAATACGATTTTGCTGCTTGACTTAAAACATAAGCTGTTCCGTTATCGGAAATCGGTATTGTAGTCTGTCTGGCTCGATTCACAACTCTTTGATATGCTTTTTCAGATTCTACCTTTAAATAAATATGTAAATCTGGTTTACGGCAATTTTGAAGGATTAATTTTATCAAGGAGGTTTTTGCTCCCATAGCTTCAGAATATGTTAGGCCGCATAAGTCATACCTGTGAACTAATACTGTCTTTCCTTCTTCTAAGGATGGAATGAGTTTTGATTCATAGGTATCCAGTAAATCTAAAGCATAGCTCAAACCAATCAAATCAGGTGAAAAGCAATCAAACTGATTTTTTTTTTTTAAAGCGACCTTCCTTAGTTCAGGATTAAAAATCCCAGGTTTCATTGCGTCAAAAAAGGCTACAGTTTTTCCCATTTGATTCAATTCATCCAAAACTCCGTCAATGCAAGTAGATTTTCCGCTTCCATCAAGCCCGCTGATAGCAATTAATTTGCCGTTAATATCTTTCATGTCCTTTATTCTTCAAGGTTATGCTACCCAATCTTCAGTTTGGTGCGGTATGCCATATTCTTTTTTTATTTAATTCTTTTTTTTTCCTGAATTCGCTTTCCAAATCGACTTCGTACCTATTAGCAATAGAAAACAAATAAATGAGAATATCGACCAGCTCTTCTGCGATCGGGTGGAATTCAGAATTATCGTCAATTTTGTATCCCTCAGCTTTTCTTACAGCTTTGAATAATTCACCGACTTCTTCGCCCAACAGCAAGCATTTATCACGCGCAGTTTGATCAATAAAACCTCTTTCAGCTTCAAGTTCTTTTACATAAGTAGAATAATTCTTCAATGTTGGCTTTTTTCTAAGTTCAGGCATATCATTGTCCTATTCAAATTTCGCGATATAAGTTAAAAAATTAAGTTGGACACCTTTCACAGATAGCTTAAAAAAGGAATACACCATTG
>CAZJUM010000181.1:0-4960 GCA_964549175.1 uncultured Pseudomonadota bacterium
TCAAGTAAAAAATGAACTTTTTTGCACTTTTTTAATAAGTTCTGAATAGATACGAAATTTCAATCAAAAACTAGAATTTCCAAATTTAGGTTTAAATCAAAGCTTTTTGGTCTGCGTCGATCAAAGTATCAATTAAGCGGATAATCCGGTTTTTTGTACTAAGCTAATGGATCATGCTAGTTTTTTTCAAACTCTCCGTCTAAGCGCGTAAAATCAGTTTTTCTTGTTTTCTCTTTGCCAGATTTCACCGACTATAGAACAATAAACAACGAAAACACGCTTTGTGTCCGACTTTCGGCAATTAGCAATTAATTGACAATTTGCAGTGAGGTTCTAATTAATGCAGAAGGAGTAAAAAAAATGGCAAATAATGACAAATTTGATCAATTGATGACAGATCTGACCAGTGGTAAGCTGAAAGATAAATGGGACGAAATTATGAATCGGGTTGAAGCTGTATTAAAGCAAGAGAAAATGGGAACTTTAAATGAGATGATGCATGATATCAAATCGTTTTTGGAGAAGCACAACAAAGTCAAAGATTATCTCAATAAAGATGGTGATTTTACCCCCCCTTTTGAACTTGTATTTTCGTGGTTTAACAAAACTGTGACTGAACACCGTAAGAACCATCAAGCCAAGTAATTCAATCAATAAAGGACAATATGATCAAAAAAGTATCTGACCGACTGGAAGGTCTCAATCCGGAAATCCTTATCTCCGAATTAATTGATTTGGTTGAAATGGCAGAGGACATGGGGGAAGCGTGCAAGAATTATTTAGAAAAAGCAGAAAGTCAACAAGGACTTACAAGTATCCAGAAAACCTGGCAAAAAAAAATCAATCAGTTTTACGATACCTATGTCGCATAGTCGTTAAAAACTTCAGGATAAAAAAAGGCCATCTTCAATGACATGAAGATGGCCTTTTTATTTGTGGATAGCAATGAAGGAGATTAAAAGGCCTCCTTTGTTCTTTTTTCTCAATCCGGATTAATGGGATGACATCTTAACACTGATTTTAATCCTTTTGGTTTTGACTTGCTAGGTATCAGTATTCCATTTCCGAGAGTCTTCTTAAATGATCCATTCTTCGCTTGGCGTCTTCCGCCGCGGTATCCAGAATCGCTTCTGTCTGTTCAGCGTCTTTAATAATTAATCCCAGGGCCTTATATCGACCTTCCGCTTTCACGAATTCTTTATAGTCAACTTTGGCTTCTTTGTTTCTCAGGTTTAATGGATTCTTTCCTTCTTTCACTAATTCAGGATTATAAGAATACACCGGGAAGTAGTTGGATTCCATTGCCTGCTTGCCGCGATCCATCATATTTCTCAGCGCGATGCCGTGAGCGATACATGGTGAGTACGCCAAAATAAGGGAAGTTCCGTTGTATGCCTCAGCTTCAACGAAAGATTTTAGGACATGATTTTTATTGGCTCCCAGGTTGACAGAAGCCACATATACATCACCATATCCCATTGCAATCAAACCAAGGTCTTTCTTCGGTCGACGCATACCGGCCGCGGCAAATTTCGCGACGGAACCGATTGGTGTTGATTTGGAGGCCTGTCCACCGGTATTTGAATAAACCTCAGTATCCAATACTAAAATATTAACATTCTCACCCGACGCGATCACATGATCAAGTCCGCCATAACCGATATCGTATGCCCAACCGTCACCACCAACAATCCAGTGTGTTAGTTTAGCCAATAACCTGGTATTTTCTTTCACCAATTTAATTTGGTCATTATCAACAGAACTCGTCCTAACTAAATCCGCTACTTTCGCGGCGGCGTCTTTGGAGGCCAAGAAGTCCTCTTTGACCTTTTTTAGTTCACTAATCGCCTCAATCAAATCCGCTGAGATTTCTTTCGCGGCGACTAATTCATCAAGAGTTTCAAAAACTTGATCGCGCATTTGTCTGTTGGCAATGGCCATTCCGTAACCGAATTCCGCATTATCTTCAAACAACGAGTTACACCAAGCCGGTCCGTTTCCTTCTTCATTGACAGTGTAAGGGGAAGTCGGTGCCGTACCACCATAAATGGAAGAACAACCGGTCGCGTTAGCAATGTACTGTCTTTCACCAAACAACTGAGCCATAATCTTAACATAATGCACCTCACCGCATCCCTGACACGCGCCATGATATTCTAACAAGTTTGGTAAGAACTGAGAACCTTTGACATTGTCCCGTTTTTCACCACCCAAATTGGACTTGGGAAGTCGATCAAAAAACATGAATTTTTCATGTTCAGCACCAACGATTTCTTTCATCGGTTTCATTTCAAGGGCTTTTGTTTTAGCCGGACAGACCTCATAGCAAACATGGCATCCTTGGCAGTCTTTTGGAGAACACTGCAGCACATACTTCAAGCCAGCCGCCTTGGCCGATCTACCTTTTGGTTCGATGGCAACAAATCCTTCCGGAGCTCCGACCAAATCTTTCTCTTCCAGGTATTTCGGTCTAATTACGGCATGTGGGCACGCAATCGCGCATTGGTTGCACTGAGTACAGTTTTCAGGTAACCAAACCGGAGCGACAATCGCCGTTTTTCGTTTTTCGAATTTAGCGGTACCTGCCGGGAACACACCATTGGCGGGAATCTTAGAGACAGGGATATCATTTCCTTTATCCATCATCACCGGCTCAATGACTTCTTTCACGAAGTCCGTCATCCCGTCACCTTCCAGTGCGAATGGCTTAACATTGTTTTCAATCGGAGCACTCGGGACCGCGATTTCAACTAAGTTGGTTTCTGCTGAGTCAACTGCTTGCCAGTTCATCTTAACAATATTTTGCCCTTTTGTGCCATATAGCTTTTGGATGTAGTCTTTAGACAATTTAATGGCTACATCCTTTTTCAATACTTTTGAAAGAATAAAAAAGGCTGACTGCATAACCATATTGATTCTGTTCTCCAAACCAATCTCACCAGCCACCTTGAAACCGTTAATCGCGTAAAATTTGATTTTCTTATCGATGATAGTTTTTTGTACAGAAACCGGAATATTGGCAAATAACTCATCCGCGTCTAACTCGGAATTTAAAAGAAAAGTACCACCTTCTTTGATTCCCTCGAGAACGTCATAACGTCCTAAGTAGGCTTCATTATGGACAGCGACGAAATCAGGGTCCAAAATCTGATAAGGCGCATTGATCATGGACTTACCAAAACGGAGGTGAGAAATCGTGATACCACCGGATTTTTTCGAGTCGTAAACAAAATATCCTTGAGCGTACAGTTCCGTGTTATCACCAATAATTTTAATGGAGTTCTTATTGGCTCCTACCGTACCATCTGAACCCAATCCGTAGAATTTGCATTGAATCACATCTTTAG
The DNA here is from genome assembly GCA_964549175.1 of uncultured Pseudomonadota bacterium. Taxonomy (GTDB): domain Bacteria; phylum SAR324; class SAR324; order XYD2-FULL-50-16; family XYD2-FULL-50-16; genus CAZJUM01. The sequence goes on from CAZJUM010000181.1 coordinate 3,348, forward strand.
GAAGAACATTCAATTTTTTCTTCACCTCCAAACTGGTGTGGGTGACGTCATCATTGATTCCGACGGTAAAACCGTTTTGGGGAAGATCACGGCTCAAATTATCAAAAACCGCTTCCACCATTCCCGGTGTAAATTCTTTGGAAGAAAGACCATATCGTCCACCCACGATGATCGGATCAAAATTCTTATAGCCAACACCATGTAATCCCATTCGGGCTTCACTGACAACCGAACGGATATCAACCAGCAGTGGTTCACCGGTAGCCCCCGGTTCTTTGGTTCGATCCAGAACACCAATCTTCTGAACTGTCTTTGGTAAGGTCGCCAAAAAGTGTTTCGCTGAAAACGGCCGATAGAGACGAACAAGCAACAGAGCTACTTTCTCGCCCTTTTTGTTCAGCTCTTTCACAGTCTCCTTAACCGTTTGAGTTCCACTACCCATGGCAATGATCACTCGATCTGCCTCAGGATCGCCAAAATAATCAAACGGCTTATACTGACGACCACACTGCTTGGCAAACTTGTCCATCCATTTTTCAACAATATAAGGGCAGTCAATATAATACTGATTCACACCTTCTCTTCCCTGAAAGTAAATGTCCGGATTTTCCGCGGTTCCTCTTAAGTTAGGCGCATATGGATTCATCGCGGTTTCTTTGCACGCTTTCACCAAGTCGCGATCCAGCAACGTATCCATATCTGTTTCTGACACCACCTCAACTTTTTGAATTTCATGTGATGTTCTAAACCCATCAAAAAAATTCAAAAATGGTACTTTGGACTCCAGTGTGGCATTGTGAGCAATAGTCGCTAAATCCATTGTTTCTTGAACACTGCCTGCGGCCATCAACGCAAATCCGGTGTTTCTTACACTCATGACATCCGAATGGTCACCGAAAATTGACAGTGCTGAACAAGCAAGCGATCTTGCCGATACATGAAATACGGTAGGGATCAATTCACCCGCTAATTTGTGCATGATGGGAATCATCAACAACAACCCTTGTGAGGCAGTAAATGTCGTTGTCATGGCACCAACCTGCAGTGATCCGTGAACCGCCCCTGCCGCCCCTGCTTCCGACTGCATCTCGGATACTCTCAAAACCTGCCCGAACAGATTTTTTCTTCCTGATATAGCCATCTGATCAACATTTTCTCCCATATCGGAAGATGGTGTAATCGGGTAGATCGCGGCAATTTCGCTGTGCATATAAGCCACATGAGCCGCGGCGTAATTCCCGTCACATGTTATGAATTTTTTGTTTTCAGTCATTGGTTTTTTCCTGTGGTTTGTTTTTTTTCAATTTACTATTTAGCCGTTTGAAATTTAATTTCTCTCGTAATTAAGCCATGAAGCTAGCCCCAAGCTTACATGAGAAAGGCTTTTTTCGAAGTTCGTTTTGGATTGATTTCTTTGTCTTTTTACCGGTTTCGCGAAAGAATTTATGGTAATTGATTTTCGAAAAGACATGGAGGGGTTTTTTAATAAAAGCCATTGATTCCATAGCATCAATGGCTGAAACAATCTCTTTAAATCTTTAAGACCATATTCTATACATCTTGAGATATAGTCAAATGTTGTGTTCAAAAAAGTTAAGCAGCAATATCCCTTT
>CAZJUM010000182.1:0-4894 GCA_964549175.1 uncultured Pseudomonadota bacterium
GAAAGGGATATTGCTGCTTAACTTTTTTGAACACAACATTTGACTATATCTCGTTATAGCAATCGGTCAGTTATAGCAACTCAAAATCAATAAGAAAGGAAAACACCAGATATCCGTGGTTTTAGAAAGGTCACGCGTGAGACGTGTACCGGAATTGTTAAAAGAATACAAGAAAAGGAAGACGAATTTCGGGTTTCGGACATGAAAACGGATAGGCAATAATAGAATAGTATCAATTCATATGCGAATGACTGTAATTTGGCAATTATAGCTGTAAAAGTTCCAAATAGATTATGCTAACCTTCCGATTGTTTTTCAAATCGATTTCTCACATCAACCCCCTTAATGATCGATATTGGTCAGAAGGGGTGTAAAGTAAAAGTGTTGCTTATATCCCTATTTACGCGTCTGCCCAACCATCAGTACATTTTATCTTCAATCAATATTAACAACGCAGAAAAAGACTATTTGGGGTTGGGTCAAATAGGGGAGGAATGAAAACTAAGCAGCTAAAGTTGGTGTTCATCCCTCCCAAGAATCAGTTATCCAGTATGCGTTATTTCAAATTGAGTTTGGTACGGACTTTATTGGCCAGTACTTTGATCGTGGATTCTGGATCGCTCCCTGATACGACTTCGACTAGAGCTGCACCAATTAAATCGGTAACCGCGACACCTTCAGCTCCCGGGTAAGCATACCACGGGCCAGCATATGCGGCCACCTGAGCATGGGCAACTCGTGAATTGCTATTTTTTGCGTAGAATGCTCCGAGATAATGATTGTCTTGCAATACAAGCGCATTGGTCGGTGCATAACCAGAATTAGCAACAACAATTTTAGCGCCTTCGGGACCAGACGCAAATTGCATGTATTTCCAGGCCGCTTGTTGCTTTGCCTTGTCCTTAGTAAACATGACGATAGCAGATCCACCGGTCGGAAAATAAACAACGGATTTATCCTCAGAGGCAACTATAAATGGCTTTACGGTAACCTGAAAGCGATTTCCCACTGCTTCAGTTACCCGTGTCAGATAAGATGAGCTATCGATGTAAATACCGAGTAAACCTGCTGCGAAAGCCTGGCGCGCTTCGTTACCTCCATACTTCCTCATTCCGGTTTCTTTTGATAAGCGATAATACAATTTTGCCGCATTGATTCCCGCTTGACTGTCGAAAGTAATGGCTGTTTCATCTTCATTCATAGGCCGACCACCATACGACCCCAGCATGCTTTGAAAACGCCAATCATGTGTGGAAACCCAAACACCATCAATATTTGAACCAAGGTTGTTAATTTTAGCGGCTAAAGAGATCAGAGAATTAAAATCCGTAGGAAACGATGTCATTGATCCGCCAACACGGTTAACAAGACTTGGATTCACATAGATCACAAGAGTGGAAGCTGCAGCGGCTATAGCATATTGACTGCCTTTGTATTGACCGAGTGAGCGCAAAGCCGGCGTATAGCCTTTGTTTTCAAATTCACTAACATTACCAATTAGTCCGTCAAGGGCAATTGTCAATCCACGAGCTTCGAGGATTCGCCAACGATTTAAACCGACGTAAGCAACATCAGGAAGTTGGTTGGCCACAGCATCGCGTAGAAGTTGTTGAGCCCCTTCCGCATATGTTTTGGCGGGTGCTTCCAGTTTGACTTTTATCCCCGGATTTTTTGCCATAAAACTTTCGGCAATTTTTTGTTGAATGGTTTTCCAAAGATTCGGATGGGCATAATGAAGCTTCAATTCGATATCTGCTGCTTGCACTACGCTCACCGAATACAATATGAGCAACACTGCTGCAAAAAATGTTTTCTTCACTTGATTTCTCCGTTAAAGAAATGTTGAAAAAGCTTTAGGAACGACACTATATGACAAAGGATATACATCGAGTTTTAGCCTTTAATACCACTCGCTGTAATTCCTTGAATAAACTTGCGCTGGGCCATAAGAAAGCCAAACACAAGAGGCGCGGTAACAATTGTTGCCGCTGCCATTAAAGGGCCGAAATCTGAACCGGCCTCTTCATCTCGAAAATAAAGGATGCCTCTTGGAGGGGTCGCCAAATCGGGATCGGAAACCGCAATCAGAGGCCAAAAAAGATCATTCCAATGCGCTACGACAGAGAACACGGCAAAAGTTGACACTGCAGGCCATGCCAAGGGAAATGCGATGCGCCACACAATTGAGTTCTCACTAAGACCGTCGACCCTTGCTGCATCAATGATGTCTGCGGACAATGAAGCAAAAAACTGACGGAATAAAAATATCCCAAAAACAGAAGCGACAAAAGGGACAATTAAAGCAATATAGGTATTCAATAAATCTAGTTTCGCAAGACCTAAAAATACAGGAATAGCCGTGACATGGTAGGGAATAAGCAGTCCAGCGATGACAACTCCAAAAATGATTTTCTTTCCCCAAAAACTACGGTGCACTAAAGCATAAGCGCATGGAACGGCCAGAAAGATTTGAAAAAACAAAATTGCCCCACAAACGATGACACCGTTTTTAAGAAATTGAAAAAGGGGAACAGACTGAAATGCTTTAATATAGTTACTCCATTCCCAACGATTGGGAATAAAATTGATACCCGGAGCAAATATCTGATCTGCCGGTTTCAAAGAAAGTGAGATCATCCAGAAAAAAGGCAGCAAAATTAGTAGAGCTCCTAGGATCAGCAGCAGGAGTACAAAAACGTTCTTGAGATTTTTTCGATTGATTATCATCGGTAGTGCACCTTTTTTTCAACAATTCGCAATTGAACTAGTGTTAATGTTAGTACAAAAAAGAAAAAAACCATCGTAATTGCCCCTGAATATCCAGCTTTGAAATAAATAAACCCTTCCCGATACATTGCAAAAACAAGGACATCACTCGCAAAGGCAGGACCTCCATTGGTCAAAGTGGCAACAGTTTCAAACACCCGAAATGATCGAGTCGCGGTGATCACCATAACAAAAAGTGTCGTAGGTCCAAGCATTGGCCAGGTTACAACCCAAAATTTTTCCCATCCGCGACCGGCCCCATCAATTTGTGCCGCATCATAGAGATGACCGGGAATGGCAACCAAACCCGCAAGGAATAGTACAATGTTATATCCGACGGTTTCCCAGATTCCTATCACAGCCAGCGTATAAAGCACCAATCCTCTATCAGATAGCCATTCTTGCCTAGGAATGCCAAAATAAAAAATAAACTGATTAACTAAGCCAAGGCTGGGATGAAGCAACATTTGCCAAACAGTTGCCATAGCGACCAGAGTTGATATCACAGGCATGAAATAAGCTGTTCGCAACAATTTAGATGTTGTTTTGCTCCATTTTCCGACGGAATGGATTCCGACAGCTACCGCCAAGGATAAAATAATTGAACTTGGCATCACAATGGCAACATAAATAAGTGTGTTGACAATTGCACGGCGCCCTATTTCATCCTCAAGTAGCTTGGCATAGTTTTCGAGTCCAATCCAAGTAAAAGTCTGAGCTCCAAATATATAATCCGTAAAAGATAAAATCCCGACGACACCAGCAGGAATGAATATCAAGATGACCATTGCCAATGTAGCAGGCCCGGCTAGCTGCAAGTTCGTTAATGTGTCACGAAACAGACGTCTGTCATTTGTCACATCTCCTCCGCTATTTTTGGTTTTTGCGCATTTATATATGGATGTACTTGGGCATCTATTCGCGTTCCTAAGGCAGAATCGAACACATGAATTGATTTCGATTTTACCTTAAGGCGGATGTTTTCGCCCGGTAAGGGCATGTTTGGATTGGAACTGATTGCCATTCGAAGGCGAACATCGTTGACTAACTGAACGTAGACTAACGCTTCGGAACCAAAGTACTCCAAACGTTTAACCTCTCCGGTAAGTGGTCCATTCGAATCGATTTCCAGTGTCTCGGGTCTGATTCCAATCGTAATTTGTGTAGGGAACCTCTCACCGTGAATCAAAAACTTTTGAAACGGCGGAGGTAGTATTCTGCCTTCTAGCTTGAGATTGACTAGGTTAATTGGTCGGTCACCTACAAAAGCTGCCACACTAATCGTTTTAGGCATGTTGAAAATTTTCTGGGGTTTGCCCATTTGAACAATCCGTCCTTCCATAAATACGGCAATTCGGTCAGACATGCTCATTGCCTCTGATTGATCATGGGTTACATATACAAATGTTCTTCCGGTTCTTTTATGAAGATCGACAATTTCAGTACGCATCTGTGCACGAAGTTTTGTATCGAGGTTGGATAGGGGTTCATCCAGTAAAAAAGCCGCAGGATCACGTACCAGAGCTCGACCAACTGCCACGCGCTGCATTTGACCGCCCGAAAGTTCGGACGGTTTGCGGTCCATAAGCTCACCAATTTCTAACATTTCGCCTATTTCAATTACCTTTCTGGCGTTTTCCTTGGCAATGGATTGTGCTGAGGGTAGAACCCTATGGATCAAGGGTAAACGTTGCAGACGAGTCAAGTTTCGCATCGACAAAGGCAGTCCTATATTCTGCCTGACTGTCATATGTGGATACAGGGCATAAGATTGAAAAACCAATGCGATATTACGCTCAGCAGCGGTTAATTTAGTTACATCGTGTCCATCGATTCGAACAACGCCGCTCGTTGGTTGTTCCAATCCGGCAATTATTCGAAGGGTAGTCGATTTTCCACACCCCGACGGACCCAAAAGGGAGGTAAAACTCCCTTCCTTCACGGAAAGACTAATGTCGCTTAAAGCAACCGTTTTATCAAAAGTTTTGTTTATACATTCTAATTCGATCATAAGTGTCACCTTTCGAATCCATTATTGTTTAAATGTATCTGTTCAGAACTTATTTTAAAAAATGCAAAAGAGTTCATTTTTTACTTGACAAGGTTTTTGACGGATTTTTGTTAATCC
>CAZJUM010000183.1:0-4837 GCA_964549175.1 uncultured Pseudomonadota bacterium
CAAGTAAAAAATGAACTTTTTTGCACTTTTTTAATAAGTTCTGAATAGATACCAAAATTTGAACCTGGTTCAACATAGCCTTATCAGTTTACGGAACTTAACAACGAATCGGCATTAAGGACAATCAACCCAATTAAGATGCTAAAACAAACGGGAGTTTCCAAAAGCAGTGACGACAACATTGAGAGTGTTTTACATTCTCTTTTAACCCAACCCCTTCCTAATGTAAGCTCTATCAATAAAATTACCGGATCAAATTCAGATTAAAGGAGAGCGGGTCATTGAAATTATGCGGAAGCAAGTTTAGTTGATATGGGCTTCTTTTAGTATTTTACCAAGAATGCGATTATTGGTTGGAGTGAGTACCAAATCAATGAGGATACCTTCCTCAGAGTAATTAATCTCCTCAACTCTCCCCAATTGATAAAATTTTGAGATAAGATTTGCCTGGTGATAGGCCAAGATAGTCCGTTGCTTGATCATTTGATTTTGGAAATAGGTTTCGATTCGAGTTTTTAATGAGTTAACGGACTCCGCATCAAACGTTGAAACTGTTATGGATTCAGGATATGTCTTTTTGAAAATGAGTCGATCTAGTTTTGCGCTAACACGGTCAATTTTATTGAGTACCAAAATTTGGGGAATTTCGTTTGCCTCAATTTCAGCCAATACATTTTCTGTGGTTGAAATATACTCTTCGATATTTGGACTGGAAGCGTCCACCACATGGAGCAAAAGATCCGCTTCTTTCACCACGGATAATGTCGAACGAAATGAGGCCACCAAATTATGGGGTAAATTGCGAATAAACCCCACCGTATCCGAAAGTACTATTTGTGGATTCTGTTTTTTATTTAATAATCGCGTTGTAGACTCCAAAGTCGCGAATAATCTATTTTCCGCTAACAGCTTAGCTCCGGTCATTTCGTTCATCAGCGACGTTTTTCCGGCGTTGGTATATCCGACAATACCTACCTGAAAGCATTCCGAACGCCTTTTGGACTGGACCGCGCGCTCCCTGGCGATTTTGGTCAGGACTTTTTCGAGATAATTGATCCGTTTACGGATTATGGTACGGTCAATATTGATTTGTTTTTCTCCCGTACCCTTCGATGCTCCAATTCCCCCTTTTTCTCGATCCAAATGCGCCCACATCCCAACCAATCGGGGCAACATATATTTGAGTTGCGCAAGTTCCACCTGGTTTTTCGATTCGGGTGTTCGCGCGTGTTGGGCGAAAATCTCAAGAATCAATTGGGTGCGATCCAACACCATGCACTCCCAAAATGTCTCAATATATTTTCCTTGATTAGGACTCAAATCATGATCAAAAAGCACAACATCCACGCCTTGATCCTTGATCACCTCTTTAATTTCAATCAATTTTCCTCGGCCAAGGTAACTCTTGGAATCGGGTGAAACTCGCGATTGGTAGTCTTGACCGACAATGTTGAAATCAACCGAACGGGCCAGGGAATTTAATTCCTTAAGTGATTCAAGAGTGACGTCTAATTTGTCAGACTTAAGGTGGATGGCAAGCAAATACGCTTTTTTATTTTCTTGGGAGTATTCGATCATTCAGGTTGGGATAAGCTTTTTGAGTGGGGTTAATGTATTTTAATTGAACTGAGTTGACTTATTCTCATACTATGAGGCTCATAAGTCAAAGCATCTCTTAGCGCAATGGCTCTCTCAATTTCACTTGATATCCGTTAATAAAATCTTGGGCCGTTAGTGTCTTTCTGTTCTCCGGCTGGCAGCTTAGAATCTGAATTTCACCCTTTGCCGTAGATACCCAAATTCCGGAACTGTCTGCTTTTAAAATTGTTCCCGGCTCTGACAACAATGTGGCAGACGGATGATGTCGAAGAGATTTCAGCATCAATCGTTTATTTCTGAAAGTCGTATAAACACCCGGCTGAGGTGTTAACGCACGGAATCGATTGTAGATCGTTATGGCCGGAAGATGCCAATTAATGACGCGATCTTCCTTGGTAATCAATCGTGTGTAAGAAGCATTTTCATGATCTTGCTGTTGTGGGATGATGGAATTGAATTGATCAATGGTCTTAACAATTATCTCAGCACTTAAATTGGCCAATTGCTGGCTGAGATGATCAACGGTTATTTCCGGATCAATGGGAAGACTATCGGAAAGTAATATATCGCCGGTATCCATGCCCTCATCCATTAGCATGGAACAAACACCGGTTTCTTCATCCCCGGCCAATATGGAAAACTGAATAGGTGCCGCCCCTCTCCATTGAGGTAAAAGAGAACCGTGAACATTGATACAGCCCTGTGACGGAAGATTCAAAAGCGATCTGGGCAAGATTTTTCCATAAGCAATGACCACAAAAAAATCAGCTTGAATTTGTTTTAATTGATCAATTGTTTCGGGATCTTTGAAATCAGTAGGCTGGAATACCTCAATGTTTTGTTCCAAAGCAAATTTTTTGGTCGGTGGTGGCATCTTGATGTGCCCGCGACTTCTTTTTTTATCAGGCTGACAGAGGAGCAGTGAGATTGTATGCCCGGCGTCAAGGAGAGCTCGCATGGATGGGACCGCATAATCAGGGGTCCCCATATAAATCAATTTAGCCATACCGCAACTCCGCTATTTGTGGTGTTGTGGCTTGATGGCGCAGATCGGTTAAAATTCGCTCAACTTCATCTGATGTTGTAATCTGATATCGATCATCCCAAGGATTGCCTTCCGGATTTTTAAAATAATGGCAGGATTTAATATAGCGCTTCTGTTTCATGTACGCCAGTTCAGAACTGAGTTTGTTCAAAATGCGATATCGATTGGTGGCAGCGATATTGAATGCGCATCCGTCGATGATTTCACGTGCTGATTTTTCCACCACGCCTTTTTTCTGGGGATACTCATTTAACAAACAGCCACACAAGTAGGAGGATAATCCGGGTAATAACGCGTGTTTATGCGTGCTTTCCTGGAAGAGACGCTTGGGGATCAGTCGCAAATGACTGCCCAAACGATAGGGATTTTTTTGATTGGGCATAAACAGAGGATCCAATAGCAGTTTTTTTGTCTCAAAACCATTTACACTACCGAACTCTTCAGTTCCTATCTGGATGATAAAAGAAGTGGTGATTTTCTTAGTCTCTGGTTTCTTTCGCCAAAAGCGAGTGACTTGCAAATCGGTTAAAAGCGAAAAAATCTGTGTGAATAGTTTCTTTTGTTTATCCGAGCATAATCCGTTTCTGGTAATCCGTGCCACGAGTCTAAAATGTTTTGCCGTATCGAAATCGCAAACATTTTGAGTTCGACATTCTGAGATTTGGCGGAGAATCCCCAAAAAATGTTTAACGCCCTCGTGAGAAAATTGCTTCTGGACTGTTTTTTGTAGCGATAGCAGTGTTTCCGGAACTGTTTCAGGAAATAACTCAGATTCTTTGATTGGTTTTGATGAAGAGCTATACATTAATCGGACTTCATTGGGGGTCTGTTCTGGCATTAAAGCACCCAATGAAAGCGGAACCGGAGCTGTTGTCACAGGATCCGGACTTTCGTCGCGAATGCTGTCTGATGTTGCGGGCACTTGTAGCTGTAACCGGGCAATTTCAGTGCGATGTAATGCCGCGGAGATACGAGAAAGTAAAAAAGGAATTCGACAATAAGGATTTTTGGGTAACCAAAACGGATGACTAGCTGCACTCACACCATCTTTTTTCCTCCAAATAGCTTTGGGAAACTGGTTGCGAATAAATTGCAGATCCAAGTTAACAGGAGGCACTTCCTCATCCTGCTCAATAAAAAAGAGGCTGATCATTTGAAATAGTAATCCGATTTCCGAATCCGGATGATGAAGCATTTCATCCTGTGTTTTCGGTTGAAACGAAATGATATATCGTGTGATGATCGACTCAAGTCGCTGCCATTTTACATCGATTGGTTTGGGCGAGTTAAGAATTTTAGCTACCACGGTTCGAATTGATCGATCGTTTGCCTCACCAAACAGATAATTGGTAATATCTTTGGTACGAAACCATTTCGCTAAGAGAAATCGAAACCGCCGATTTTTACATTGTTTATTGTTTGAGGTTTGAAATAGCTGGTTGATTTCTCGATCAATGGCCTCAATGACTTTTTCCAGGTTGCCTTCAAAACGCTCGTGTATATGTAAACTCGCATTTAATGATTCTCGAAGCGCTATTGAGACCTCATAACGCTCAGGGACAGCTTGGGGATTAAAACGAATGCCGTAAAACTTTAACATGTGTAAAAAAATAGCGGTTGGGTAATTTATGATGCCACTGAGCAGGTCGTTTTTTATGAGTCAGCGACAAAACTCATCTCAGAAACCATAAATGAATTTGGATATTCGTGTCAAAAGAAATTGCGCAACTAATTGTAGATATTGGTTTTGCGGGGATTAGAGGATGAAGGGGATCGGCTCCCCTTTTTATTTTTTATGATGAATTGTGATTTTCATGGAGCTCGGATTCTTTGGTGGCCGGCAAAACTTTCAGTGAAATGACTTTAAGTTTTCCGTATCTATTCAGAACTTATTTAAAAAGTGCAAAAAAGTTCATTTTTTACTTGATAAGCTTTTTGACGAATTTTTGTTAATCCGCCTACATTGGACAGTCTACAGAGATTTGGTATCATAACGGACGATAAAAAGCCTTTATAGGGATTTTTGTTTTTCGCGAACTGACCGCCGCTGAAAAATAAAAATAGATTTTAAGCACATACAGAACAAAAAAAATCCGCTTTTAAAGCCCACGGTGGCTCCATAATGGCGTAGCCTTGCAGAGTCTTAAGGTAAAATCATACAGGCTCCATAGCTCTTCGAGACTATGGAGCCAC
>CAZJUM010000184.1:0-705 GCA_964549175.1 uncultured Pseudomonadota bacterium
TGTCTCATGTAGGCGGATTAACAAAAATCCGTCAAAAACCTTGTCAAGTAAAAAACGAACTTTTTTGCACTTTTTTTAATAAGTTCTGAATAGATACTAAAAACTTAGTGTTGAGTGTGCCAAATGTTAATTTTTTTGATCCTCAGATGAATAAATGGGTACATTCCCGAGATTTATTTTCGAGTGAAAATTCGCGAAAAAACGGAGTAGATAATGATATCGGGCATAGGCGGATATAAAAACTCATCCGCATATAAGGAAAAATCTCCGGGTATCGATTCGCGGAAAATCACTCCGCAAAATTGGATATATCAGATTTGATGTTGTACGGATAAGGACGGACTTTTTGTGGTCCGACGGAATTCGAGAGAAACCGCACCGCACTATGTATAAATCAGGAAGGAATCTCAAATTAATTGGTCTTTGAGTTCAATTAATTTGAGATATTGGGATTATTGTTCACTTTCTTTTACGAAATCTTCTTTGCCAACACCGCAGACAGGGCACTCCCAGTCGTCAGGAAGATCCTCAAAAGCTGTTCCGGGATCAATATCACCATCCGGATCACCAAGCTCCGGATCATAAATATAGCCACAAGGTGTACATAGGTATTTATCCATTTTATGTTCTCACTTAAAATTACGGAGTTGGTTAGCTGAAATACCGTTTTAACAAGCCTGCAACTGCTGAACCGTGTCGAGCTTC
>CAZJUM010000184.1:715-4782 GCA_964549175.1 uncultured Pseudomonadota bacterium
TCGTCCTTACACATTTCGTGAACTGTATCATGAATAGCATCATAGTTAAGTTGCTTGGCTTTTGTGGCCAGATCTTTTTTGCCCTGACAAGCACCATGTTCCGCGTCAACTCTGGCTTGGAGGTTGGCTTTGGTATCGGCGACAACCACTTCACCGAGAAGCTCGGCAAATTTTGAGGCATGTTCCGCCTCTTCCCAGGCTATTCGCTTGTAAGCCTCAGCAACTTCAGGATTCCCTTCTCGATCTGCTTGTCGGCTCATCGCTAAGTACATTCCAACTTCTGTGCATTCAGCCGTAAAATTGGCTCTTAACCCCTCAAGAATTTCCGGATCAACATCTTTAGCAACTCCGATGAAATGTTCATCAGCCCAACTCATATCACCGACTACTTTTTCTTTAAACTTTTCAGCTTTTGCTTTACATTGGGGACATTCTACCGGAGGTGTATCACCCTCGTGAAGATAACCACATACTGAGCATACAAATCGTTTCATTTTTTTCTCCTAGTTGAGGTATTAACGGAATTACAAAACAATAAGTTTGAATGTTGAGCAATAACTTATGCCCTTTTTTTCAAATTGTCTCTAAATTTTTTCGTTTTGAAATTCTTTGTATTTTTCAATAGTTCTCTATCTAATTTATAGCATATATGCCGGTATCACTGATTTTCCGCGTTATGATATTTTTGAGGTAGCGTAGTTTCATACCGTGGGGGACCTTCCCGAACCGGGAATACCCCATGAATTTTGCTGAGGAGGTATTTATTGTTTTTTTTGAAATCGCAAAACAATTACATCTTTGACCGTTCATGTCGTTTGATCGGCTATCCATCATTTATGTGTTTTAACAAACAAACTATCTGGTCACAATATCAATATCAAACTCTAATATACATACCATGTCTTTTATTCTTGACCAAGCCTTCTTGCTTTAGTGTGTAAACCAGTACGTAGACCTTTTTTCTTCGCACACCGGTTTTCTCTTCGATCTTTGCCGCACTGATTCCTGTTTTTGCTTTAAAAATCGCATCTTTGACTAAATCAATGGGGGGGCGAACGCCCTTTTTGAATAACTTTTGCTTTGGCTGTTTTTTCTTAGCTGGCTTTTTTTGGTCAGGGATGATTTTGCTAAATGAATGATTGGCTTTTTTTGATTCGCTTTCTCTTGAGTCGGAAGAGCCTTCGCATTGATCGCGACTTTTGCTTTTTTCTTTGGTACAGCTTTTTGTTTTTCCTCTAAATCAATACCAAATAAATCAGACAAATCGGTTTCTTCCAAAGCTTTTTGACTTTTCTTTTTGGCCTGGCCGAGAAGTTCACTGGTTTTTGAACTGATTGCCTGACTGATCAGATCCTTGACTTTAGCGTTTCGCAATTTAAAAAACAATTCCGGGTCTTCGTCTAACCGCGCTCCTATGCCATATAGGGTTGCCGCCACATGCTTGCACATAACCGCCCAGTCCGGGCAACTACACTCAAAAGTGATTTCTTTGGGTGAGGGAAATAATCCTTGGCCTTTTACAGTGAATATCTCTTGTAAATCTTTGGGGAACTTGCCAGCGAGAAGTTTCTGCAGAGAATTCAATTGACCTTCACATTTTTTTCTGATTTTCATCCAAGTAGCTTTTTTAATCTCTTTGATCCGAATATCCACCGTATATATACTGGAGCCACTGCCGGCCACCTGAGCCTTGATTTGTTTGGATTCAATCTGCAGATCCAATACCGATCCGTGCCTGACATAACTGCGTCCGCGACCGATCCGATTCTCGTAATCCGCGTATTTTTCCAGGTTTTGGTTCCAGGCTTTCCCCCACCAGGTGCTGGCCACCTTTGACCTTCAATAACAACTGGCTTGATTTTGGGGTTTTTCTTTTTCAGTTTTTTTAGTTTCTTCATTGCCTTGGCCTTTTTTTTAGCGACCGATTCATAATGGCCTATATCCCCAATAACTCACGGCAGCATATTTTTAATAGATTAAATGACGGGGGCGATTACACTATAATCTCAACGAAATCATTTCCATTAATTCGTCATTACTCATTTCGGTAATCCAACTTTGATCGGTACTGGAAATTACATTCTCAGAAAGTTCTTTCTTTTCTTCCAGCATATGATCAATTTTCTCTTCAATAGTTCCCTTTGTAATAAATTTATGTACGACAACATTTTTCTTTTGTCCAATGCGAAACGCCCGATCCGTTGCCTGGTTCTCCACTGCGGGATTCCACCAGCGATCAAAATGAATGACATGATTCGCTTCGGTTAAGTTTAACCCGACGCCTCCGGCTTTCAATGAAAGGACCATAAAAGGCACATATTCAAGGCCCTGAAACTCTTCAATAATGAGTTTTCGCCGTTTAACCGGTGTACTTCCGTGTAATACCGATCCCGATTGATTAAAAATATCTTTTAAAAATGAGGCAAGAGGCTCGGTCATTTCTTTATATTGAGTAAACACCAAAACGCGTTCTCTTTTTTCGTAAATCGTTTCACATATCTCTATTAAGCGTTGGAATTTACCACTGTGCTGGGGATCAAAGTCACCGGTTCCCAGGTATTGATCGGGATGATTGCATAATTGTTTGAATTTGATCAGGGCGGACAAAATCATCCCTTTACGTTGTATGCCTGCTGACTCTTGTATGGCTTCTTTGATGTCTTGTACGATTTGAGTGTATAGCACCAACTGTTTTTTGACCAAAGGCGCTCATGTTTTCATTTCGACTTTTTCCGGAAGATCGGAGATAATTGATAGGTCTGTTTTTATTCGTCTAAGGATAAACGGTTGAATTACCTTTTTAAAACGTTTGTATCCTTCCGGATTATCTTTTAGGCGTTTGGTATAGTTGCTAAACTCTTTTGCATTACCTAACAATCCCGGATTTAAAAAACCGAACAACGACCAGAGATCGCTCAATCGGTTTTCAATTGGGGTGCCGGTCATGGCGATGCGATGGTTCGCTTCTAAGGATTTAATCGCTTTGGTCTGCTGGCTGCCCGGATTCTTAATCGCTTGAGCTTCATCCAAGATGATGAGATTCCACCTATATCGTTTGATCCATTCGCTTATTTTAACCAAGGTATAAGTGGTGATTACCAGATCATACGCATCCAATTCCGATGAGCTGAACGATGTTTTTCCATTGTTCAAATCACCGCTACTATGGGCGACCAAGGTATTTAGGTCAGGTGCAAACCGGTTGATCTCATTAATCCAATTGGTGATCAGCGACGCGGGTAGAATCAGCAACGAGGCATTTTTAGTGGCGTTTTTGCTTTTATTGGCTTCTTGATCGTTTGTTAGAAATGCCAGAAGTTGAACGGTCTTACCAAGTCCCATATCATCTGCCAAACAAGCGCCAAGATTAACCCGACTTAAAAAAGTTAACCAGTTAAGTCCAGATTGTTGATATTTTCTCAATTTGGCCTTGAAAGAACGGCCAGGTTTACATTTCGATATTTTAGCAGGATCTCGCAATTGTTCAAATACGCTTTTTAACCAAGCACCATGTGTAACGGATATTTCATTTGAAACGCCTGATTCGGGATCAGTTTTTGTGAATTGAGTTGGAACCGTAGCGCTTCTGATAAAGTCAATCCTTCGTCCGATATTAATGATTGGGCGTTTTGATACGCGGCCAGGGTTTCTTCCAGTTTCTTACGATCAACAGTGACCCTTTGTTTTTGATAAAAGCCAATCCTTCCGACTGATTTAGCAATCGTCGTGCTTCCTTTTCAGTGAGCTTAATATCCCCCAGCATTAATTCCGGATTAAAATCCAATAGGGCATCCATCCCCGCATGAACAGGTGTTTTATCTCCTACGGTGACATTCAAACTCAATCCGGTGCTTTTTCCTTTCCACCAGTTGGGAATTCGGCACAAGATGCCGGCGTTTTCATAGATTGGCACTTCCTGAAGAAAGGTAAAGGCTTCATCAGCTGACCAGGCGAGCGGGTAAAAAATCTCACCCGATTCGATAATATCAGCTACCAATTGGCTTTGGTCAGAGGGAGATATAGTCAAATGTTGTGTTCAAAAAAGTTAAGCAGCAATATCCCTTTCT
>CAZJUM010000185.1:0-4750 GCA_964549175.1 uncultured Pseudomonadota bacterium
GAAAGGGATATTGCTGCTTAACTTTTTTGAACACAACATTTGACTATATCTCCTCGTTTGTTTAACAAAGGACAACTGGGTATGATACTGGCGGGAACCTGGTATCCGGGTGCTGTGCTTAATCCGGCAGGGATTCCCAATGAAAAGATCGGCTATTTCATTCTTCCGTCGCATAATCCGAACGCAGGCAAAAATGTCATATTTGAAGCCCAACCGGTTTTTGTAAGTAAAAACTCAACCGATAAAAAAACAGCAATGAAAATCGCCGACTGGTGGATGAGTCCGAAAGGAAATGCCGTTTTTGCCAAGCTGGCCAATACCTATTCCGGCAACCCCAAAGCCAATTCGGATTATTTGCCGCAGCAGAAGAAGATCTTGCTGCAAACAATTGCTTCGGAACACTACAATGTCATTAATCGATTTTGGGAAGCCACACCAACTCCGATTGCCGAAGCCGGAGTGAATATTTTGGCCAAGTTTATTTTGGATACCGATAATCTGGATGACGTACTTACCGAATTGGAAAAATTCGCTCACCGTTATTGGAGTAAGCAAAAATAGGCAAATGAATACCCAATCGGCGGAAACCATTAAAAGTTACGCATTAATTGCACCGGCATTCGGCTTTGTTTGCGTTCTGTTGTTGGTCCCCATCGTACAAAATGTTTACTACAGTTTTTTTGAATACGATGGTTTTAGCAAACCGTATTTCGTCGGATTGGAGAACTATGCGGAATTACTCACGGATTCGGAGTTCTTAGGCTCTTTATTCAACACTTTTATTTGGGTTGCTTTTACCTTGTGCTTTCCGGTATTCGGCGGGTTGTTAATTGCTATTTTCATCCGGAATCTTTTATTTCAAAACCTGTTCAAAACTATATTTTATCTACCGTTAACCATATCATTCGTCTCAACGGCAGTGATGTGGAAGTATATGTATAGTCTGGAATTGGGAGTTGTTAACACGCTACTCAGTTCAATTTTGGGTAGAAAAATAACGATCGGTTGGCTCACTGAAGTTCCCCTGAACACGTTTTCGCTGATTTTCGCTTGGACCTGGCAGCAATTAGGGACCAATATGGTGCTCTTTCTTATGGGATTAACTACCATCCCAAAATCGCCGGTCGAAGCAGCGATTATGGATGGTGCCAATTCCTGGCAAACGTTTTGGCATGTAACGCTTCCTATGTTGAAACCGATAACAACCGTGGTGGTGACTATGGCGATTGTCAATTCGTTTAAGGTGTTCGATCTCATTTATGTGATGACCAATGGTGGACCGTATCACTCCTCGGAAACGTTAACACTGACCATGTTCAAAAAAGCTTTTGTGTTGTCACGAATGGGGTATGGTTCAGCCATATCGATCGTGTTGTCAATGTTCGTCATCATATTTTCGGGCGCCTATATTTTGAGATCAAAGAAGAAGGATCAACTCCACTTTTAGCAGGGTGAGATGAAACAAAATAGAATTACCGCATACATTGTGGTTGGTTTTGTGGCTCTGGTTTGGGTATTGCCAATTTGGTCTTCTCTCCTAACTGCCTTTAAAAGCAATGTTGACTATATCACTCAAGACTTTTGGGAACTGCCGACTGAGTTTTACTTTTTCAACAATCTGAAAGAAGTGTTGAACACCTACCATTTGGATCGACACTTCAGCATTTCTTTGTTTTACTCGATAACGGCCGGAGGTCTGGCCATATTGTTTGGTTCGATGGCTGCGTTCAGCGTCACTCGAATCAAACCCAAATTTCATATGAGCTTGTTTTTTATCATTTTCAGCGGAACTATTTTTCCGTTTCAAATGTATTTGATTCCGCTGTATTCTTATTTTAACCAATGGGGAATTTACGATACGCGGTTTGGTTTGGTTCTTATTTATACAGCGATTTGCATTCCTTTTAGCATTTTTGTATTTCGTGGTTTTTACGTAACCATTCACAATAGCATCCAAGATGCCGCAAAGCTAGACGGTTGTGGGGTATTTAAAACGTATCTGTATATTTTTTTGCCTCAATCAAAATCTCCTATTGCCGTTGTGGCACTCTTCCAAATGACTTTTATTTGGAATGATCTACTCTTCGGTATGGTGTTAAGTATCAGTGAGGATGTTCGACCGATTATGGTGGCACTTTCAACAATGTCAGGAGGGCGAGGCGGTTCCGAAACATTGTTGATGACAGGTGTCATTTTTACATCCGTCCCCACAATTCTTTTGTATGTCATTCTCAAAAAGCATTTTATTAAAGGATTAAATCTGAGTGTGGCATAAACTCCAAGCGATGGTTAATGCAAAAGGACTGTGTGTATAAGACACGAAACCCATATAAAAGACGCCACCTTCACGGGAATGATCATTTTATTGCCATTTATTCCCGTGAAATCGGAGCACAGTTACTTTCGGGTTGAGACCAACTCTCACTTCAAACCGTAGTTAACATGGATGCGTTTAACAATACTCGGATGTTAGTTATGAACCATATCGATGCCAATGTCATCAGCCTGCGATACAAACCGGAAATCAATATTATTGGCTTGTTTGTGCATGGTTACTTAGAAAATGAACAGTCCATATTGAAGGATTTATGGGCAATGCACGTGTATCGATACAAAGGAATTCTGAAATTGAACAGTGTGGAATATCAGTTTAAACCGGGAATGGCGAGTTTTATTCCACCCGACACACTTTCCGAGTGGGAGTTTCCGTTATCGGCTCCACATTATTGCACACATTTTCGCATTAAACGATCACGATGTGAAAACCATGCGGTTCCCGTATTGGTCGATCTCCAAGACCAATACGAATCGGTCTGTGAGAAATATGAGGAAATGATTGGGCTGTTTGCCCATCATCCGTTACGTGCTGAAATCAAACTATGGGACTTATTAACAACACTGATTTGTGATGAGAAAACGGAACTGCGCTTTGCGGCGCAGCCCATTTTGGGGATTACTTGCGAGTACATTGAAAAGCACTTGGCTGATAAAATCGCCGTATCGGATATCACACAGCATCTTAACATCTCACATAATCTTTTGGTGAGTTTATTCAAAAAGAAATTCGGATGCACCGTCACTCACTACATACGTAAAAAAAGAGTGCGGAAAGCATTGTATCTTTTGTATCATTCCACTTTAACAATTAAATTGATCGCATTGGAGATAGGCATCCCCGATTTGCAGTACTTCAACAAAACAATTCGCAAGGAACTGGGCATATCACCTAGAAAAATCAGAGATAATTGGCTGTTAAAAAAAGAAAAGATCGATTTTGATTTTTAAGTCAATCCGTTGATTTAACCGACCATACACACATATATTACAAGAAGGATCATACTATGAACTCTCGTGAGCGAGTGTTAACGGCTTTGGAACACCAAATTCCGGATCGCGTCCCGATTGATTTCAGCGGCCATCGTTCCTCTGGTATTATGGCAATCGCATACAACCAATTAAAAAAACATCTCGGTATTACATCCGGCAATATTTACGTTTATGATATGGTTCAGCAACTAGCCATTGTTGAAGAGCCTATCCTGGATCGATTCGGAATTGATACCATTGAGTTGGGACGTGCTTTTTTAACGGAAGATTCGGAATGGAAAGATTGGAAGCTACCTGACGGCACACCCTGCAAAATTCCGAGCTATATCAATATTACAAAAAAAGGTGAAGACTGGATGATCGTCAATGACCAAGGAAAAGAGATCGCCATTCAGAAAAAGGGCAGTTTGTATTTTGAACAAACAAGTTTTCCCTCTATGGAAAAGGGCATATCCGAAGATACATTCGAGGATTTGGAAGATCGATTTAAGGATGTGGTTTGGACAGCAACGCCACACCCAGGTGCTCATTTCCCTTTGGATAGCAACGGACTCAATCGGTTGAGCCGACATGCCAAACGACTTTGCGACTCCACTGACCGTGCCATTATCAGTTTGTTCGGCGGCAATTTCTTCGAATTGCCTCAATGGCTTTATCGAATGGATCAGTATCTCCTTTTTATGGCTCTTTATCCGAAGAAGATCGTGGAGCTGTCGGAGCGACTGTGCCAAATCCATTTGGCCAATTTGGAAAAATGGCTAGGAGCCGTAGGTCCTTACATTGATATTGTATTATTTGGAGATGATTTCGGCGGACAAAACAGGCTGTTGATATCACCGGAAATGTATCGAACCTATTTCAAGCCCTATCACAAAAAATTGTGGATCCGTGCTAAAGAAATCGCAAATGTCAAAACTCAATTACACTGCTGCGGCGCTATTGAGCCATTGCTGGATGATTTTATTGAAGCCGGAATTGATGCGATAAATCCGATTCAGATCAGCTGTACCGGGATGGATTCACAAGTGTTAAAACAGAAATATGGCGATCGATTGTGTTTTTGGGGTGGAGGTTGTGATACCGGAACTATTTTGCCTCGGGGTGACGTCAATGAAATTTCAACTCATGTGAAGAACCAAGTCGAAATCCTTAATCATGATGGCGGTTTCGTGTTCCAACAGGTTCACAACATCATGGCAGACGTCCCGCCGGAGAATATTGTGGCGATGTTCGACGCGGTCAATTGATACCTCTCCGTCCATGAGAACTATCGGGCATAAAGGCCGTTGCTGGTGTCAAAAACGCTTAGTGCGGGAAAAGAATATCAGGAAGATTTGCTTGGTTTATCCGTCTGATTAACGATTATGATGATCCGAACGCGGAATCCCGTGAAACGCTTCAAGCGGCAGGAAATCTCAACTTA
>CAZJUM010000186.1:0-4750 GCA_964549175.1 uncultured Pseudomonadota bacterium
TGTCAAGTAAAAAATGAACTTTTTTGCACTTTTTAAATAAGTTCTGAATAGATACGTTATTTCTTGGTCAATTCGGATCAGTATGCGCGACAGAGCTTAACGATTTGATTATACGGGACATAAATTATCAACGATAAAATTTGGGGTAATGAGGTGGATACCCCGCTTGACATAAAGGTTTATGTTTAATGTACAAAAATCTACGAAATAAAAAATAAACTGTCAAATATTCATTATGGAAATTGAGATCTTCCGTCTCAATAATACTTTGATGTTCCCAATGTCAAAATTCACATGTGATCCGCGGAGGAAAACGTGATCGAACGTTTCGTGCAATCTCAATAGCCAAAGTGATCATGCAAAAGAGGATCTGATCATACAAAGTTGATCTAAATTGATAAAAGCGGACGTAAGCAATTTAAAGAAAATAAATTTCTGGGGTTATTCTAAGTACCGATAAACAAAGCGGAATTGTGTCATTTCAAACCAGGCAAGAAAGATTAATAAGCTGAAATTCCTGCTTATTTGAATATTTGCGCGAAATGCGTAAATCGTATAGTGATGGCAACGGTCACTTTAGAAAAATATATTCAACGAATTGACTTTTTCGCCACCAACAAAACGGATAGTTTAAAATTCAACCAACACGAATGCGGGGAATCGATATGTCAAATAAAAGAAAAGGATTAAAATTCGAATCGTCATATTTCAAAAAGACAAAGAATACCCCAACCGTATGGGATACGGTTAACTGGGAAAAACGAGAAGCGGTAATTTCTGGTGCCGACGGAGACATTGTATTTGAAATGAAAGATGTCGAAGTTCCGGCCTCATGGAGTCAACTGGCAACCGATATTGTCGCTTCAAAATATTTTAGGAAAGCGGGTGTTCCCAATAAAAAAAGACACGAAAGCAGTGTCAAAGAACTAATTCATCGGGTAACCCAGTCGATCACCAATGAGGGGGAAAAGCGCCAATATTTTGAAACCGAAAAGGATGCGGAAAACTTTAAAAATGATTTGAAATGGCTTTTATTACATCAATACGGCGCGTTCAATAGTCCCGTATCATTTAATGTTGGTATTTATCATGAGTATAGTATTAAAGGGAATGGCGAAAATTACGCCTGGGATGGCCAAAAAGGGTATAAACTTGTTGAGAATCAATATGAACATCCCCAAGGCAGTGCTTGCTTTATTCAAAGTGTAAAGGATGATTTGGGGAATATTTTCGAACTAATGAAAAACGAAGCCAAATTGTTCAAGTACGGAAGTGGCACCGGATCGAATATGAGTCATCTTCGAGGGGCGAATGAAAAACTCAGTGGCGGAGGCAAAAGTTCCGGATTATTGAGTTTTTTAAAGGTTTTGGATACTGCCGCCGGGGCTATCAAAAGTGGTGGCACAACACGCCGAGCTGCTGTAATGCGATGTTTGGACGCGGACCATCCTGAAATTGTTGATTTCATTGAATGGAAAGTTAAAGAAGAAGCAAAAGCCAGGGCGCTTATCCAAAAAGGGTATAGCTCTGATTTTAACGGTGAGGCTTACGCGACCGTCAGTGGCCAAAATAGTAATAATTCGGTGCGCTTGTCGGATGAATTTATGAATGCTGTGAAGAAAGATGGTGATTGGAGTACCGTCAATCGAACTGATGGTGAAATATATGAAACATTCAAAGCTCGCTGGTTATTTGATAAAATCTGTGCCGCCGCTTGGGAATGCGCTGATCCGGGTGTTCAATTTGATACCACCATTAATGATTGGCATACATGCTTTAACTCATCGCCTATCCGTGCTTCGAATCCCTGTTCCGAGTACATGTTTGTTGATAATTCCGCATGTAACTTAGCGAGTTTAAATTTGGAAAAATTCTTTACCGCCGGTAAATTCGAAATCCAAAAATTCAAAAAGGCCTGTCGAATATTTCTTATCGCTCAAGAAATCCTTGTCGATTTTGGGAGTTACCCAACAATTGACATCGCCAAAAATAGTCATGAATTTAGAGCTCTTGGCTTGGGATTTGCCAACTTAGGGACAATGCTAATGATGGCCGGGCATGCCTATGATAGTGACGAGGGACGCGCGATAGCCGGGTTAATCGCGGCCACCATGACCGGGTGCGCGTATGAGGTGAGTGCGGAAATGGCAAAGATGATCGGAGCTTTTGATCGCTATGAGGAAAATCAAGATGTCATGATGCGGGTGATGAAACAACACAAAGATGCTCTGAAAAAAGAAGAATATATCCATGATGATCATCCTATAATCCATTCACTGTACCAAGGGGCGCAAGAGTGTTGGGAACAGGTGATTGAGAAAGGCGAGAAATATGGTTTTAGAAACGCTCAGGTCACCGTGTTGGCACCAACCGGAACTATTGGTTTGTTAATGGATTGTGCCACAACCGGTGTTGAACCCGCGTTTTCTCTGGTTATGTGGAAAAAACTGGCAGGCGGAGGCGTTATTCCGATGGTGAACCACAGCGTTCCCGCGGTACTTGAACGCCTGGGATATACCGGGGATGAAATCGCTAAAATCACACGGCATATCACTGAAAAGTCATCCATTGAAGGAGCGGAAGGATTGAAGGATGAACACCTGGCTATTTTCGACTGCGCAATTTCCGGACCCAATGGTAAGCGCGAAATAGCTCCGATGGGTCATGTGAAAATGATGGCCGCGATTCAAGCGTTTATCAGCGGTGCGATTAGTAAGACGATTAATATTCCTAATAATAGTACGGTAGAAGACATTCGAAAAATCTATCTGGAATCCTGGAAATTGGGCTTGAAGGCCATCGCGATTTATCGAGATGGGTGCAAGGGATCTCAACCGTTGAATACTGTTTCTGAAAAACAAGACGATGAAAATTTGAAAATAATTAACTATTTGAAAGGTGAAATCGAAAAATTACATACTTTATCCGTCAAAAAGCAACAAAGAGAAGCGCTGGATTGGGGGATCTCAAAACAACTGCCGGATGAGAGAAATGGACGGACATGGGAATTTAAAGTGGCAGGCACCAAAGTATTTTTAAGAAGTGGGGAGAACACTGACGGCTCACTGGGTGAGATCTTTGTGGATTTGGGATATAAAGAAGGCTCAACAGTCCGGGCATTAATGAACCAATTCGCGATTAGCATTTCATTCAGTTTACAGCATGGGGTGCCACTTGAAAAACTCGTAGAGCGATTTTCATTCACTAAATTCGAACCCCACGGAAGAGTCCAAGGGCATCCTTACTTAAAAAACGCGAGTTCGCTGATTGACGCGATTTTCAGAGTCTTAGGATATTACTACCTGGGTCGAGTGGATTTTTTGCAAGTCAAACCGGAAAAAGAAGCACTGAAAAATACAAAAATCAATCAAAAAACTGGTAGTGGTGCTCTTAATGTAGCGTTAAAACCGGTTACAACTGACAATCACGCGCCATGCGGCGAATGCGGTGGCATTGAACTCTTGCGCACGGGAACTTGTTATGTTTGTATCACTTGCGGTGCCAGTCAGGGGTGCAGTTGATCCAATGATGGAGTGACTTTATAGTGGCAAGACTTGAAAATGATCAATTTCACTGGCTGATACAAATCACTAATACATCACTTGTCGCCTTGCAGCGGCTTGTTAACTTACTATTCAGGAGAATACATGCCTTCCTGGTTTGAGCGAATCGCTCCCAAGTTTCTACCCGGCGGAAAAAAAACAACTATTCCCGCGGGGGTTTGGATTAAATGCCCGTCTTGCGGGGAAACACTCTACAACAAAGATTTGGAAAACAATTTCAAAGTATGTCTAAATTGTGAATACCATTTTCGTCTGACATCTAAAGAACGATTCAACCAGTTATTTGATGCGGATACCTTTCAAGAACTTTTTAGCGGAATTACAGCGACAGATCCGCTGAAATTTGTAGACTCAAAGAAGTATAAAGACCGCATTAAGGCGACAAAATCCAAAACGAAATTAGAAGAAGCTGTCACCGTCGGAAAAGGCAGAATAGGGCAAAACGATGTTTGTATGGTGGCGTTTGATTTTGGATTTATGGGTGGTTCCATGGGCTCGGTAGTCGGTGAAAAGATTACCAGGGGGATCGAATACTCAATTGAGCATAAAGTCCCCTTCATTATCGTTTCCTCTAGCGGTGGTGCCCGGATGCAGGAAGGAGCGTTGAGCCTGATGCAAATGGCAAAAACATCCGCCGCGCTAAAAAAACTCGACGATTTTAAAATACCCTATTTTTCTATTTTAGCGGATCCGACAACCGGTGGCGTATCAGCAAGTTTTGCGATGCTAGGTGATGTTAATATCGCTGAAAAAGGAGCTCTGATAGGATTTGCCGGTGCCCGAGTAATTCAACAAACGATCAACCAAGATTTGCCTGAAGGGTTTCAAAAAGCTGAGTTTTTGAAAGAGCATGGTGCCGTGGACATTGTAGTGAATCGCACGGAATTGAAAAAAACCGTCAACAAACTGTTGGGAATGTTCTATCCTGAGAAACAATCATAAACGGACAATCCCGCCTCAACACACGGAGTCAATTATGGATCTTCCTCCTATGTAACTCCTTTGCTTTACTAATGGAAATGTAGTGTTTTGATCTCCAAAAAAAAAATGAGGAGATCAAATGTTTAAAAATCCTTGAGTTCATGCTATAGGTGTTCACATATCATTCACAGAGGGAAAAGCCATACTTTATCTTGAGTTATAGTTGATTCTTGTGTTTGAGAGTGAAGTGGCGTACCCCTTTGTTT
>CAZJUM010000187.1:0-4735 GCA_964549175.1 uncultured Pseudomonadota bacterium
CATAATGGCGTAGCCCTGCGGAGTCTTAATGTAAAATCATACAGACTCCATAGCTCTTCGAGACTATGGAGCTACCAGAGAGAAATTAGCCGAACAGTTACTTTGTTTTTTTGTTTGGGACTTGCGGGCTTTATGGGTTCATGCCATGATTTTTTCTTGTAATCACTAGAATTCAATGTCTGGAACCTGTTGGGAATACACTAAGCATAAATATATCAAATACCCTGAAGTCTCAAAACTATTCGGCAACCGTCTAACGCGATTTCTCGAGTTATCATGGATTTTTTACCAATTTTTCTCAAAGTTAAGGATCAAAAATGCCTCTTAATCGGAGGACAAGAACTGGCATTTTCTAAGCTTTTCACAATCCTTAAAACGGATGTCAGCATTAAAGTGATTGCCCCTGAATTATGCCCTGAGTTGACGGAAATGTTAGATACCGACCAAATCGAATATCAATCAACACCTTTTTCCCCAGATAATTTAAAGGACTGTGGTTTTGTTATTGTTGCCACTGAAGACAATGAACTGAAACAAGAGGTTGCCGAAGCAGCCAATCAACAACATGTTCCCGTCAACGTCGCAGATGATCCGGAACTCAGTTCCTTCATAATGCCGTCAATCATTGATCGCTCACCCCTTTTGGTGGCGATATCCACTAGTGGCGCATCGCCTACTATGGGGCGCATGATTCGATCTCGAATCGAATCAATGCTTCCACAGCCCTATGGCCGACTCGCTAAATTGATCGGTAGTTTCCGTGAAAAATCCAAGCTGCTCTACCAGGATGCAATGGAACGGCGAAAGTTTTGGGATCACATTTTCTCCAGCCCAATCATTGAAGCCTTTTTATCCGGAAAAGAAACCGTGGCAAAAGAGGCTTTGGAGAAGAAACTCGATAAGCCCCGAAATCAACCGAAAAAGCCAGGTCAGGTATGTTTAGTCGGCGCGGGGCCGGGAGACCCCGATCTGTTGACGCTCAAAGCGCTTAGGATCATTCAAAACGCGGATGCCATCGTTTATGACCGCTTGGTTTCACCTGTAATCCTGGAATATGCCCGGCGCGAAGCACAAAAAATCTATGTGGGTAAAAAGAAATCTGTTCATACAGTCCCTCAGGATCAAATCAACCGGGTGCTGGTGGACTTGGCCAAAGAAGGTAAAATGGTCGTTCGCTTGAAAGGAGGCGATCCCTTTATCTTTGGTCGAGGGGGTGAGGAATTAGAAAAACTCATTCAACATGATGTGGAATTTCAGGTGGTGCCTGGTATCACATCCGCGTCAGGGTGTGGTACTTATGCCGGAATTCCGCTAACTCACCGTGACTATGCCCAATCATGTACTTTCGTGACGGGACACTTGAAAGAAGGTGAACTGGATCTTAATTGGTCAAGTTTAGTGAAAGCCAGACAAACACTGGTTTTTTATATGGGGCTTTCTAATATTGTTAAGCTCTGCCAAGAATTGGTTTCTCACGGAATGTCACCCGAAATGCCAGCCGCTGTGGTTCAAGAAGGGACTACCAAAAACCAAAAAGTTCTTGCGGGAACAGTCGCCACATTGCCGCAAATTGCCGCGGATAATCAAATCGTGCCACCCACTTTAATTATCATCGGCGAGGTCGTTAAACTTCACAACAAACTGGCTTGGTATAGTACTGAGGATTATGAAGGGATCAAATCGGATGTGCTATTTGATTAAGCGCATCATTTTGATCGCACGACTCCCGCTGATAAGCCGTATTATCTTTCTCAGAATAGTATTCGGCATGACTACTGGATGCTTTAAAAGTGGATGCCTGCGAGTCGTCAAACAAAAAGAGGGAGCTTAATCGAATAAATGCCAAGGGGCTGTTTAAATAGCTCACTATAACTCAGAATAGTAGCGGCATATTTGAAGATCTTGGGTGTATTTAAACGTAAACCCAAACAACACATGTGTGTTTACAAGGTATTGATAAAATGTACCCCCGGTAAGACATGGCGAAGGTCAAATTGTGGTCACAGACGATTCCGTCAAGGAAAAAATTCAAGCTGATGATCTCACCGCCATGTATTATGCTGACGCCGAAGGAAAACAAAGCGACCAATATCCTCAAAACTCAAATGAATCTTGGCATAACATCGCCGCTTTGAGCAACAAATCAGGAGCCATTACGGGCCTTATGCCCCATCCTGAAGCCTATAATCATTATACCAACCATCCTCAATAGACCAGAGTTTTAGTGAAGAAGATGGTGATGGGTTGAGAATCTTTTAAAATGCCTATAAATATTTTGATTGATTCGTTACCATAAAGGATCTTCTTGAGCCATTAGTAAGGTAACGCTTTTGTTTTATCCTTTGATCATTTAACAAGGATTCAATTGGGCACTACGGCAAAATATTATTAAGTTTGTAGGAATGAACATCAACGATCTTGAACACCTCATTCGCCAGCTACCAGAAATCCCCGGTATCCAAGGCAGAAGCAGATATTGTAATTCGGCGGTGTTGGTACCTTTGGTGGCGGTGGACCAGCAATTTCATTTACTATTTCAAAAACGATCGGCCACTATTCGACAACCCGGTGAGGTCTGTTTTCCCGGAGGAAAATTCGATCCTCAGCAGGATGCAGGTTATCAAGAGACAGCAGTTCGGGAAACCATTGAGGAATTAGGAATTGACCCGGCATTTATCAAAGTCAAAGGATGCTTAAACACCATGATGGCAGCAATGGGAGTCATTATTGAACCTTTTTTGGCCATTTTAGAAATCGCCGCAATTGACCAACTCAATCCTGATCCGGCAGAAGTCGAACGCGTATTTACTGTGCCTGTCAGTCACTTTACGGAAAACGAACCGGAGACTTATCGAGTACGGGTTGAAGTACAACCTTCGTATGTTGATTCCAACGGGCAGAAACATATCTTATTTCCCGCCAAAGACTTGGGTTTGCCCAAACGCTATCATAACTCATGGGGAGGCAAAGTGTCGCGGATGTTAGTCTATCGAAATATTGAGGAAACCATATGGGGAATGACCGCAGAAATCATCTATGACCTCATTCGATATATCCGAAAAACATGACCAAACAATGAACCCCGGTATTCTTTTTTTTGAAGTTTAATCTTACACTACAATCACAGCGGTAGAACTACAAAATTCAATGTACTATTTAGATAACGCGGCAACAACCAGGCCTTACCCGGAAGTAATCAACAAAATAACGGAATGCGTGGCGCTTGATTTTGGTAATCCATCCAGCGTTCATCCGATAGGAATCAATGCCAGTAAGCATGTCAAAGAAGCAAGAGAAACATTAGCTAAGCTGTTCAAGGTACCACTGGCGGGAATTGTTTTTTGTGGCAGCGGGACAGAAGCCGACAATCTGGCCATCTTGGGTGCTTTGCGAAAGCAAAACAACGAATTTGCGGGAGAATTAATTACCTCCAAAACAGAGCATGCCGCTATTTTAAAAACAGCCGCCTGCCTTGAAGAAGGTGGCGTTAAAGTACGAATTCTATCGATAGACCCGAACACTGGCAAGGTCGAACTGGATCACTTAAAAGGACTAATCACCCCTCAAACACGCCTCATTTCAATCCAACACGTAAACAGTGAAACCGGTGCCATTCATGATCTCGCCGCTATTTCCAAATTGGTAAAATCCATCAATTCCAAAACATTGGTACACTCTGATGGGGTTCAGGCATTTACTAAATTCCCTGTTCATTTACGGGAACTAGGCATCGATATGTACTCGATCAGCGGTCATAAGTTTGGAGGCGTCAAAGGGGCTGGTGCACTGATTTTAACTTCAAATATCAGACTGCAACCGCTGATACACGGCGGAGGTCAAGAATCCGGAATCCGTTCCGGGACAGAAAATGTTTCGGGAGTGGCCGCATTGTCATTGGCGGCCAAACTCTCTTGCGGAACACAAAAAGAAGATTTTCAAAAGGTTTTGGATTTTTCAAATTGGTTTAAGTTACGTCTGCGAGAAGAGATTCCCCAAGTAAGAATATATGAAGCCACCAACTCACTCCCCCATATCTTAAACATTTCATTTCCTTCGGTTTTAGGCGAAGTCCTGCTGCACCACCTGGCGGGAAAAGGGATTTTTCTCAGCACCGGAAGCGCGTGTCATGCTTCTTCAAAAAATCTATCGGCTGCTTTACAGGCTCTTAACTTCACTCCCCAGCGAATTAGAGAAACTATTCGTGTGTCACTGTCAGCTCGTGAACTCCCTCAAGATCGTGAAGAATTTTTAGGCAAGTTTTTGAGTTCAGTCAAAGAACTATTAGATATGAACTCTCTGACTCACAACAAAAAACCGCTCACACCCTTTGAAATAAGGGATAAGCTCCAATTTCGGTAACAAAAACCAATCACTCAATCGCTTACCCCAGAAAGCGGCCAGGGACTTCACCCCCTTTTTCGGCAACGAACAAACTCACTCCTGATGCCTATAAGATTTCTTTTATTTTCTCTGACGGTGCCTTGTCTGTAATTAAAGTTTGACACTGGAACTTCATGCTCTTCAAAGAACGGTAGAACTCTATCATTTAATGTGTCGGCGGCTGTAACAGGAATTTTGCCTGTATATACCTTGGCAAAGATTACAAACGAATAAGTATCAACAACTGTTTGTTGATAAATGCGACCTGAAGTGGACCCAATGTCAAGACCGATTTTGATATTTTTTAAGCTACATGTTTCTTTTTTTCTTTGTTGAATCCGCCTTTTGAGTTCGT
>CAZJUM010000188.1:0-4731 GCA_964549175.1 uncultured Pseudomonadota bacterium
TCTTTAATGCCTCAAAGTAGCTTAGTCCGTCTTCGCCCATTTTTGTTAACACATAATTGCTGGTTCCGTTAATAATAGCCAGAATTGATGTAATATCATTGCCGACAAAACTCTCGCGAATGGTTTTCAAAACAGGAATCCCACTGCCCACTGAAGCTTCCGCCAAAATACTGACATTATTCCGCTGGGCAATTTCCATCAACTCCTCACCTTGTTCTGCCAATAAGGCTTTATTGGCGGTAATCACATGTTTCTTTTGCGCTAGGGCTTTTCTCACAATGGCATCCGCGGGCGAAATGCCACCGATTACCTCGATAACGATATCGATTTTTGAATCGTCCAAAATGAAATCCGGATCGGTGCTTAGTTGAATCTGGCCGGTATCAGCCTTTCTTTTTTTGGAAACATCACGAACCACCGCTTTCGTTATTTCAAGTTCAGTCGAATCCGAAGCGAGCAAATTGTCTTTACGTTTTCGCACGAGTTCGATTAAACCGCCGCCCACTGTTCCGATCCCGAACAGCCCGATTTTAATTTGCTGATGTGTCATGTAAGTTTCTGTTTTGATGTTGCTTCGATGGGTAACTATCAACTATGACTTCTCATGAATTTCAAGCATTTTGAAAAATTTATCCAATATATGATTCAATTGCTCAAATTCGATCAGAAAACCATCATGCCCATGGATAGACCGGATTAGCGAAAACTGGCAGTTAACACCGCTTTCTTGGCATAACTCAGCCGTTTGTCTGACCTCCTCCGGAGGATACAAAATATCACTGTCGATAGCCACCAAAAGCAAATTGCACCGAATGTGTGACAACGCATTTTGAAAGCTTTCTCGTCCGTGGGATAAATCATGAGTATCCATCACCCGAGTCAGTTTGATGTAACTATTGGCATCAAAGCGATTGATCAGCTTTTGACCCTGATATTCCAAATAGCTTTGAATTTGAAAGTATTTTTCTTTTTCATTTTCGGAATACTGAGTGGTGCGGCCAAAACGCTCATCAAATTCTCCCGAATGACGATAGCTAATCATTCCGACTTGACGCGCTAAACTCAATCCGCTATTCGGCCCGGACTCCGCATAATACTGCCCTTGATTATAATTCGGGTCATTCTCAATACATTTTCGTTGAATATGATTGAGCGCCAGAGCCTGGGCATTGTGCGCTATCGGTGCCGCTATCATTACCGCCGATTTAGCGTACTGCGGATAATTAACAATAAACTCACTCACAATCATCCCACCGAAAGAGCCGCCGATCAGACAATAAAGATGCTCAATACCTAACCATTGCATCAATTGGTAGTGGGTTTTCGCGATGTCTTTGACCGTTAACGCCGGAAAATCCGGTCCGATCGGCTTTGTTTTCCCGACCACCATATCACCAGGTCCGATTGAGCCGTAGCAACTGGACGGATGATTGGGGCAAATAACGCAGTATTTCCGGCGATCAAATATACCCTTTTCGCTAAACAACACGTCCCACCAGCCGGAAACATAGCCATCGTTATCATAATATCCGCCACAATTCGCGTCTCCGGTGAGGGCATGGAACACCAAAATGATATTATCTCGTTTGGCGTTGGGTTGACCAAATACCCGATACCCTACCTTATAGTTGATCAACTCATCACCATTTTCCGAATCGAAACGATCGAAAACGACATTATGCCTTTTATTCTCCGCAAATCGCTCACTAAACGGCGTATTCGCGGAGTTGTTGGTATGAAAGAGATATCGCATAAGTGAGCATCTGATCAAATGGCTTGAAGTGCCTGGTCAAAATCCGCTTTGATATCTTCGATATTTTCGATACCGACTGAGACACGGATCATATCAGGAGTCACACCGGCATGTGTCTGCTCTTTTTCCGTCAGTTGGTGATGGGTGGTCGAGGCGGGATGAATAACAAGCGTTTTGGCATCGGCCACATTAGCAAGCAATGAAGCGAGCTTGGTGTTTTCTATAAATTTCTTTCCGGAACTCGCGTCACCCGTTACGCCAAAGGTAAAGACGGAACCGAACAAACCGGGAGTAAACTGTCTTTTGGCATTTTCATGACTCGGATGTTGAGGCAATCCGGCATAGGTCACCCAAGAGACTTTCGGATGTTCATTCAGGAACTCGGCCAACGTAAGCCCGTTGGCCGAGTGACGTTCGACACGAAGATGCAGTGTTTCCAAGCCCTGTAAAAATAAAAACGAGTTAAAAGGACTGACCGCGGGGCCAATATCCCGCAGCAAGGTGACGCGCGCTTTTATCGCATAGGCTAAATTGCCAAAAGCCTTTGTGTATACAACTCCGTGGTACGCCGAGTCCGGCTCACATAATCCCGGAAATTTCCCGCTGGCTTTCCAATCAAAGTTTCCTGAATCGACAATCACACCACCTATTGATGTACCATGCCCGCCAATAAACTTCGTCGCCGAGTGAATCACTATATCGGCACCATGTTCAAAGGGGCGACAAATTATGGGTGAGGCAAAAGTATTGTCCACAATCAACGGGACACTATACTTATGTGCTATATCCGCGATCTTTTGAATATTCGGGACATTGCCGTCCGGATTTCCGATGGTTTCGATATAAAACGCCTTGGTTTTTTCTGTGACCTTAGCTTCAAACGACTCCGGTTGATCCACGTCAGCAAGTGCCACCTCAATACCAAACTTAGGCAAGGTATGGCTAAACAGGGTATGAGTACCGCCATACAAGCTACTGGAACTGACAATATGGTCTCCGGCATTGGCAATGTTGGTGATGGAAAGAAACTCGGCTGATTGACCCGATGCCACCGCCAATGCCGCAACCCCACCTTCCAATTCGGCAATTCTTTTTTCGAACACATCGGTGGTGGGATTCATCAGTCGAGTGTAGATATTTCCAAACTCTTGCAGAGCAAATAAACGTGCGCCGTGTTCCGGATTATCGAATACATATGAAGTGGTTTGGTAAATAGGAACAGCACGTGATCCGGTAGTGGGGTCCGGTTCTTGTCCGGCATGGACTGCCAGTGTGTCAATATGATATGTCTGAGTCATGGATTCTCCTTCATCAAAATGTGTATTATTGTCTTAAACGTAGCATCCGCCCCAAAGCCACCTCAGCCTTTTCGGCAATATCATCGTCAACGGTTACTTGATTGACAATGCGTCCCTCTGTGAGCTTCTCCGGTGTCCAAAGCGCATTCACCGGATGGATATGGTACATTGTTGCGCGAATGCTGGGTTTGAGCTGCAATGAAATAATGGGTTTGTTGTCTTTTTCCTTCTATTCCCTGGCCAGACTCCCACCGAATTTGATTCGGTGCCGGTCGCCCATGTGATTCCCGGTTTCGCCTCGGTTACACGCTTGTAATTAATCGGGGAAATTCACAGCCTTGCCAGGATTCAAAGAGGTTTGACCGTGTGAGGCGTTAGCTCATAAAATCCTCTTGGTTTTTTTAAATTAATCAAAACGGATGATTTTATAAAAGAATACAAAAGTTTAAGTCATGCAAAATGGGGTTGTAAATACCATATTGTGTTTATCCCAAAATATCGTCGAAAAACTCTTTATAAAGAGATCAAATCGGAACCGGGTTGTTTTTTTCGTGAGTTAGCAAAACACAAGGAGTCCCCAATCATTGAAGAACATATTTGTATTGACCATATCCGCATGTGTATTTCAATTCCTCCGAAGTGCGCAGTATCTAATGTTGTTGGCCACATTAAAGGCAAAAACGCCATTATGACAGCGCGTAATCTAATGGGGGTTAAACGAATGTACCTATGTTATGATATGCTTAATGGCAAATAAATCTCTCAAAAGATCCTGATTTGTTTCGTCATTGTCTTAATGCTAATTGAGTACTTTGGAATGAGTGTTTCGGAGAAACCCCAAAAGTTGAATTCACGTCTAAAATGCCGGTACTATGGAAGGACGTCAATACTGCCACGAGGGCTTGGTAATCAACTCGCGGCATATATCCCATCAAAATGGGTGAATCCGAGTGTTTTCCTTACTTGACGAGTTAATGCAACAACCTGCCTATTGACAGGAGATACGGATGAAAAAAGAAGACAAGATGGTTGTAATAGGAATTAGAGGAAAGGGTGAGAAGAAGTTGACTAATCGCTCAGCCAATGACCATTTTCATCTAGCAAAACCGCTCGAGGACCAAAATCAGACCGACTCAAATCATTGAGAAGAATCAAGCTATTTCCCTTCGGATCTACATCCGGTACTGCCTTAGGACTTAATACAACGGGTATTACCTTGATTGCTTTGAGAGTTCCGTTTTTAACTAGAGTGGCTTGCAAAATCATTGAATATTTCAAATGCCCTGAAGTATTAAATCCCAAATACCCCAGAAAATTTCCCAAACTATAGGCTATTAATTTGTTTTTATAAAACTCCAATCCCCTCAGGGTATGCGGTCCGTGCCCAATCACCAAATCAGCTCCGGCATTAATCATCTCATACGAAAACCTTCGAACATCCCCTCGATCTTCACCATAAAAGTATTCATGACCTTCGGGTGTATGCGCGGCGCCTAAACCCTCAGCACCCGCGTGAAAGGAAACAATCACAAGATCAGCGCTTTTCTTGAGTCGCGCGACTTCTTTGAGGCTTCTTTTGAGCTGGTTGATATGGATGCAGCAGTATGAGGTAGCGACGCCGAGAAATCGAGTTATAGTTGATTCTTGTGTTTGAGAGTGAAGTGGCGTACCCCTTTGTTT
>CAZJUM010000189.1:0-4730 GCA_964549175.1 uncultured Pseudomonadota bacterium
AGCTCTTCGAGACTATGGAGCCACCAGAGAGAAATTAGCTGAACAATTACATTTTATCTTCAATCAGCGTTAATATTTCTGAGAACCTTAATATCATAACATGTCGCGCCTGAAAACTGACGGCGACAACCGCGCTCATGAGAAGCATTAAAATTGAGTCAGGTATGAAGTCTGCTGGCTTATTTCCTGTTTTTTTATTAATTCGTTGACATACTCTATTCTTCGTTTTACTTTGAACATGTTAATCGCGATGCGAAATCCCTCATTACATAGGTCTCGATTTGCCGCATACAATTATCTCCCAAAAAACAGACCTCTTCAAAGACCCCAAAAAGTCGTCAAACTTATGAACACTAATTCCGGATATTTCAGTGTTTAATCAGAAACATTCCCATAGCTTCAGCAAAATGATTTCGTTTTCTGAAAGCCAAGTGCCTATTTTTTAGGTGAAAGTCTGTAAAATCAATATTTTTAGAGTATAGATCCCATTTTTGATGAGGTTTGAAAAAAAGTTAATTCGCACCATATATTTTTCTATTTGATGCATTTTTTCTCATACCGATAAAACACCTGCCACTCAGGTAAAACTTCTAATACTAAATCCGCCGTGCAATCCAAAAGATCTGATCACCCCGCTCGAAAACACCAAGGCTCAAACCGCAGAGATTCAACATCTCAAAAACGAACGCAGTTTTCCATGAGTCATATCAACGAAAATATCAAACCCCTGATATTGTCTGAATTAAAAGCAATGAACATCAAGGAGCTCGAAGAACTGGGTAAATCCTTTAATATTGAACACGCGGCCAACATGTTGCGGCAGGAGTTAATTTTCCTCTTATTAAACGCCCAAACCGCGATCGGAGGCGCCATCTTTAGTTCCGGTGTTTTAGAAACATTACCTGACGGATTTGGTTTTTTAAGATCGCCCGATTTCAGTTATGTTCCGGGACCAGACGATATTTATGTTTCTCCGTCTCAAATTCGCAGATTTAATCTAAAGACCGGAGATACAATCGAAGGACAGGTTCGTCCCCCAAAAGACAGTGAACGATATTATGCGCTGCTCAAAGTAGAGAAATTAAACTTTGAAGACCCGGACACCGCGAAAGAAAAGACATTATTTGACAACCTGACGCCGCTTTACCCGGAAAGTATGATTCGCCTGGAACGCGAAGACGCTGACCCAACCACTCGAATCATCGATATGTTTAGCCCGATCGGAAAA
Organism: uncultured Pseudomonadota bacterium; assembly: GCA_964549175.1. Taxonomy (GTDB): domain Bacteria; phylum SAR324; class SAR324; order XYD2-FULL-50-16; family XYD2-FULL-50-16; genus CAZJUM01. The sequence goes on from CAZJUM010000189.1 coordinate 1,229, forward strand.
GGACAAAGAGGCTTGATCGTGGCTCCCCCGCATGCCGGTAAAACAATGATTTTACAGAATGTGGCCAATAGCATCACCGAGAATCATCCGGAGGTGAATTTAATCGTTCTTTTGATTGATGAACGACCAGAAGAAGTAACCGATATGAAACGTTCGGTCAAAGGTGAGGTCATCAGCTCAACATTTGACGAACACGCTTCTCGACATGTTCAAGTGGCCGAAATGGTTATTGAGAAAGCAAAACGTCTTGTGGAACACGAACATGACGTGGTGATTCTGCTGGATTCTATTACTCGATTGGCAAGAGCCTATAATACGGTAATTCCTCCGAGCGGTAAAATTCTGTCCGGCGGGGTTGACGCAAATGCTCTGCATAAACCCAAACGATTTTTCGGTGCCGCCAGAAATATTGAGGACGGTGGATCACTCACAATTATTGCTACGGCATTGATCGAAACCGGAAGCCGGATGGACGAAGTTATTTTCGAGGAATTTAAAGGTACTGGTAATATGGAACTGGTACTGGAAAGAAAGCTTGTTGAAAAACGAATCTTTCCCGCCATTGATCTTGAAAAATCGACCACACGGAAAGAAGAATTACTGCTCGAAAATATTTCTGAGATTTGGAAACTCAGAAGAATTTTATCAGCATCCAACACCCAGGAAGCTGTGGAGTATTTGCTTGACAAATTAAGCAAATATAAAACCAATAATGATCTTCTCAATATGGTCAATAACTGAATTCGACCTGAGATTTCTCTTCATCGCGTTTTTTTAACAATCAATAGTTAGTCATGAAAGCAAATACTCATCCGAAATACGACAATACAACTTTCCGTTGCGCTTGCGGCGCTTCTTTTGAAATCGGCTCCACTTTAGGAAAAGAATATAAACTGGAGTTATGCTCACAATGCCATCCGCTGTATACCGGAAAGGAAAAACTGGTTGATACCGAAGGCAGAATCGAACGATTTAAGAAAAAGTATCAAAATATCGGTGTTAAATAAGAGCCGGTACAAAGGGACTTCCCGTTTTAATCCGCTTCACTTCCCGCCAAGGAAACGGAAGTTATCAAGGTATTTAAGGAACTCAAAAAACCAATGCTGGATAAACTCGCGAAAATAGCAGACAAATTCGAAGAGCTGACGGCGTTGTTGTCACAACCTGATGTGGTTCATGACAGCAAGAAACTTCAAAAATTATCAAAGGAGCAAGCCAAAATCCAACCAATTTTTGATATCTTCCGCCAATGGACCGATAAAACTCAAGAATTGGATGACAATACCGAAATGGCCAATAATCCGGATGAGGATCCGGAAATGCGAGATTTAGCAAAAGCTGAAATTAAACGCCTCAAGCAAGAAATTGAAAGCTTAAACTCAGAAGCTCAACTCCTGCTGCTTCCCAAAGACCCCGATGATGAGAAGAACATCATTCTGGAAATCCGGGCCGGGACCGGAGGTGATGAGGCGGCCTTGTTTGTGGCCGATTTATTTCGCGTGTACCAAAAGTTTGCTGAAATAAACCGATGGAAATTCGAAGTGATGGATTCTCACGCCACAGGCATCGGCGGATTTAAGGAAATTGCCATTTCCATTGAGGGGAAAAACGTTTACAGCCGATTGAAATTCGAAGCCGGCACGCATCGTGTTCAACGCGTTCCCGCGACTGAGACACAAGGCAGAGTTCACACTTCCGCGGTTACAATTGCCGTCCTTCCCGAAGGGGACGATATTGATGTGGTCATCAATCAAAGCGATTTAAGAGTTGATACCTATCGATCCCAGGGCGCCGGGGGCCAGCATGTGAATACCACAGATTCAGCAATTCGTATAACTCATTTGCCAACAGGTGTGGTGGTCACTTGTCAGGAAGAACGTTCTCAGATCAAAAACAAGTCTAAGGCAATGAAATACCTGAAGGCGAAATTGTACAAGATCCGGGTTGAAACCGCGACCACTGAGGAAGCGCGAATGCGCAAGCAAATGGTGGGAAGCGGTGATCGAAGCGAAAGAATTCGAACCTACAACTACCCCCAGGGCAGAATTACTGATCATCGTATCAGCCTTACCCTATATAAGCTTGATGATATTATGAGCGGCGGTGATATTAATTGCATTATCGATCCCTTAACCGCTCATCAACAAGCCGATCTGCTCAAAAATCAAAACCTGAGTTAGTTTTTTGATATGCGGAGGGACGGCCCGACTCCGCGAAGAGTTTCATGGAGGAAACCAACATGACGGTCGCCTTGGCGCGGATTTGTGATACCCGTGATTCAGTCAAACCCCATACCTCAGCTACTACATTCAAGTTCAGATCCTCATTATCATAAAGTGACAATATATTTTGTGATTATCTACTATTAACACCCTAAATTTGCCAATAATGCCTTTCATCCTTGCGGATGCGGGGATCCGGGAAATCATTTGGTTTCTTAGACTTTTATTGTTAGATTCCACTTTCGTGGGAATGACAGGGGGTGATCAAAGAAAAAGGGCTACGAATTGTACATAATCAGTATATATTTTGTGCGCGCCTATTTAAGCGATTCGTGGCCTTTTTATTGACGCCGCCACCTACTGATGCGTTGCCAAAAAGGAAGGGGGGGGGTGTGGATGGATTGTTCCATATGATAATTCATATGATTCGCCATCTTTTTGATCATTTTTACGCTCCGAGACCCAGGGGCGAGAAGTGAAATGGGGGTCTGACTTATAATTGCCTTTGAAAACAAGGGATCTCGCGGTATATATCCGATAAGCGTTAAATTAACAGAAAGGAATTGATTGGCCACGTTGGTCAATCGACTATATACACTTTTTGCTCCCTCGAGATTTGCCTGATTGACAATCAAATTAAAATGATGCACCTGATATTTTATACATATGGCTTTCATCAGGGCATACGCGTCAGTCATGGCGGTTGGCTCAGTGTTTGTCACCACGCAGATTTCATCGGCCGCGGCATTGAATCGCAATACATTCGAGGCAATTCCCGCGCCGGTATCTATCAAGATATAATCATACTTCGTTTTCAAACCGCTGAGTTCCCGAAACATTGCCATTTGTTGCGCGGCCGTCAATTCCTGCATCTCGCTTAAACCGGAAGATGATGGTAAAATATGGAATCCGAGGGGACCCTTCTGTATGATGTCGTTGATACCTTTCTGTCCGCTGAGAACATCTTCAATTGTGAACTGTGGCGTCAAATTCAACATGATGTCAATATTGGCCAAACCCAAATCAGCGTCGATCACAAAAACGTTTTTCCCCATCATGGTCAGCTGAATGGCAAGATTAACCACAACACTGGTTTTTCCGACCCCACCTTTACCACTTGTAAAACTGATTGTCCGCACCGGTAACTCGGTGTTGGTTGGTCGATGTGAAGTGGAATTTTGAGAGAACTTTTCTCTTAGGACAGAAGCTTGATCTCGTTTCATAAAACGTATCTATTCAGAACTTATTAAAAAAGTGCAAAAAAGTTCATTTTTTACTTG
>CAZJUM010000190.1:0-4713 GCA_964549175.1 uncultured Pseudomonadota bacterium
CCAGGGTTAAACTGACGCGTCTCTATCCGTTAATTAATACTTGACATGACACTAGGATATGAGGACCAGTTCATGGTTGTCGGAGAGTTTTTTCACTTATTCGTGATTCAAGCACCGAAAATCGTCGCGGAAGAACTTAAGATTGCCGGAAGCGGTCTTAATATTGAAATTGTTGAAGACTTGAAACCTTATAAGGATCGTAAAGTGGCGATTTTAAACGCTTGTCATACAGCTCTGGTACCGGTTGCTTATTTAAGTGGAATTGAACTGGTCAAAGATGCTGTTTGCGATGAGGACTTTGCTGAATTTCTGCACCAGCTGCTTGAAAAAGAAATAATTCCCAATTTGGATTTACCGGTTCAGAGTTTACGAGACTACGCGGCTGCCGTTATTAAACGCTTTAAAAATCCCTATATCGAGCATCGATTATTGGATATATCATTAAATTCAATGGCCAAATTTAAAAACAGATTATTGCCTCAGTTTTTAAAATACTGCCAAAAGAACAACAACGTTCCCGCATTAATCTCACTGTCTCTCGCGGCACTGATTTGTTTTTATAGGGGTGAACGCGATGATAAAACTTACCATGTTCAAGACGATCCCAAATATCTCGGCTTATATAAACGTCTTTGGTCCGATTCTGTAAATATTACTCCGGAACGTACAGAAAGAATCGCGAAAGAGGTATTGGGACTTGAAGAGCATTGGGGTGCCAAATTGTCCGACATTGATGGTTTAAAAGAAAAAATAACCAAAGATATTCTGTCCATCCAAACGAAAGGGATGAGAGAAACTCTCCGGGAGTACTTGGGATGATTACGCTTCTCAAAATCCACCCTAAGGATAATGTCGCTGTTGCCTTTAACGAGATTGGTCAGGGGGCGACTGTAGGTGTGGAAGGTGATGATGGGTTTGTCGCTCTTGCTGCGATTCCGGTCGGGCATAAAGTATCTTTGCGGGACCTACGCCCCGGGCAGGCTGTTATAAAGTATGGGGCAATCATTGGTTTAACCACGCGGAATATTCGCAAAGGAGAACTGGTTCATACGGATAATTTAAAAACCGGACTCTCTAAGGTGCAAGCATACACCTATCAAGCTAACTTTACCGATTCGCTATCAAAGGTTGCAATGGAAGAACCATCACTTGAGATATATCGTCGTAGCAATGGCAAAGTTGGAATTAGAAATGAAATATGGGTCATCCCAATTGTTGGGTGTGTGAATGGTGTGGCGGCAAGCATTGTTCAGAAGTTCAGAGAACTGAATCCAGACTGTTCCGCTGTGGATGGTGTCTATTTTTTTCCACATCCATACGGTTGTTCTCAATGGGGAGAAGACCATGAAAGAACAAAACTTCTTTTACAAAACATGGCTTTGCACCCCAACGCGGGTGGTGCTCTTGTTGTCGGCCTAGGGTGCGAAAATAACCAGATTGGTGTGTTTGAAGACACCATGCCCGAAAGCTTTGATCCTGAGCGTATCTTATTTCTTGAGGCACAATCAGTAGAAGACGAAGTGATGGCAGGTATGGAATCGCTCAGGAAGCTATATGTGCATGCTGCCAAAGACCGGAGAGTTCCCGGAACATGGTCGGACATTGTGGTGGGGCTTGAATGCGGTGGTTCAGATGCTTTTTCCGGTATCACGGCCAATCCTTTGATCGGTCACTTATCGGATTATATTGTAGAGCGTGATGGTACCGCTGTCCTTACAGAAGTACCGGAAATGTTCGGAGCCGAGCATTTCCTGATGCGGCGTTGTGTCAATAGGACTGTATTCGAGAATACGGTCGAAATGATCAACAGCTACAAAAATTTCTATATTCAGCACAATCAACCCGTGTACGAGAATCCTTCTCCGGGTAACAAGAAAGGAGGAATCACAACATTGGAAGAAAAATCATTGGGTTGCACACAAAAGGCTGGAAGTTCCAAAGTCGTCGATATCGTGAAGATTGAAGAAAGAGTTAAGAAGAAAGGTTTGAATTTACTCTACGCGCCAGGTAACGACATTGTAGCGACAACCGCACTGGGAACGACTGGCTGTCATCTGGTACTTTTTTCTACCGGAAGGGGAACTCCGCTAGGAGGTTTCATTCCGACAGTAAAAATTGCCTCAAATTCAAATCTGTCGAAAAGAAAGCCCCACTGGATTGATTTTGATGCAGGCCAAATTGCCGATTCGGACGTCGACTATGACACGGTTTTTGCCAGCTTTCTAAACACGGTCGTTGAAGTAATAAACGGACAACCGACTTCCGCTGAAATGCGCGATAACCGAGAAATTGCCATTTTAAAAACAGGTGTCACCTTGTAAAAGTACTAGTCGCTGTTATTAAACAATTGATTGGTATTGTTATTAGATATAGTTGGCTTTTTACCTTGTGATATTTCTGCTGTTTAAATCGGGACTCAACCAAATCGCCATACGCCCACCCCTTGTTTGATACCTTCTCTTTCCGCTCGCTTTTGGTGATTTTTAGAATTGGAGTAGCGTATTTTTCGAGCGTGATGAAATAACTCCCTGATCTTTTTCAAATTGGCTTCGCTTCGAGAATCGCACCGACCGAACAGCGGACCGCCATCATTCTTTCCGCGTATACGATGGCCGAGCGACATTTACCGGATATACTTCCACCAGGACATTGAATACTTTGTGTCGAGGATCCGCATTGGTACAGATAAATCGCAACCCCCAAAGTACTCGGGGAACTTGATCGCGAGAGTTTAGATCGGTTTTGATTTGTGAAATATCAATAGCGCCGGGTTTGGGTTGCTCATTAAATACTTTTCTCATAATATGACAAAGCGAAGTCGAAGGGTTGTCGCTTGGATGAAACCAACAGGGATGCCCTGGTTGATTTTTAAATGGCTTATTTTATCAGTAATTTATGCACCAATCGGAACCTGTTTTCTCCAATAAACCGCGAATTCCGCATCCGATTTAAAGCGTTATTGATTTCCCTCGATCCCAATGATAGCGGGAGCTAAAGTCCTCGCGTGCAAGCACTGGTTATTATTTTATTTGTTCAAACTCCCAGTAATTTTATAAAGTTGTTTAGCTATTGATTATTGATAAAATAGCAAGGAGTTTAAAAGAAATGCCCATCGAATATCAATTGTTAATATTTACATTCGCCGGATTACTCGTAGGAGTGGTTGTCACTCTCTTACTTTTAAAGTCAAGAAATAACAAATTAACCGAACGAATTCAAGAAAAGGATAATGATCTGTCAGAGTTTAAGCAAAAGGTAGATGAATTGGGATCTCTAAAAAATGAACTCGATAAGAATCTGGCTGTCGCGATTCAGAAAAATAAGCAAATCGAAATATTATCGAAAGAGCTTGGGCTCAAAGAATCCGCTTTGGAAGAACTGCGAAATAACAACGCTCACCAAGAAAACGTGATTACTGAGCTAAGAACTAGAAGTGAGGAAGAAAAACGCAATTTTGAGGGACAGCAAGAGACTTTACTAAAAGCAAAAGAAGAGCTGACGAATCAATTTAAAACGCTGGCTCAAGAAATCTTCGAGGAAAAGGGTAAAAAATTTACCAAGCAAAACGAATTTCTACTGAACCCATTTAGGGAGCAACTCAAAGATTTTAAAAAGAAAGTAGAAGATGTATATGATAAGGAGGCACAACAACGCGCCTCCTTGAAGAAAGAGCTTGAAACCTTACAAACACTAAACAAACAAATCAGCCAGGAAGCTATAAACCTGACAAACGCTTTAAAGGGTGATGTGAAAGCTCAAGGGAATTGGGGTGAGTTGATTCTTGAAAGGGTGCTGGAACAATCAGGCTTGAGAAAAGGCATTGAATACGAAACTCAGACTGGATTTAGGGATAGTGAGGGCAACTTGTTAAAACCGGATGTTGTTATTCACATGCCCGAGGAAAAGGACTTCGTTGTGGATTCCAAAGTTTCCTTGAACGATTATAAAAAGTACTCATCAAGTAACGATGAAAAGGAAAGAGTAAACTTCCTTAAAGCGCATATCTCCTCAATCAGGAACCATATCGCTGATTTGGCTGACAAAGATTATACAAGCCTGAAAGGAATTAGAACTCTCGATTTTGTGTTGCTGTTTATCCCAATTGAAGCCGCTTTTATGGTCGCGTTTCAGAATGATGAAAAATTATTCTCGTACGCGTTCGACAAGCGAATCATTATTGTAACGCCAACTACTTTGTTAGCTACTTTGAAAACAATTGAGAGCATTTGGCGATATGAACGCCAAAGTCAGAACGCTCAGAAGATTGTTGAGAAAGCCAGTTCAATTTATAATAAATTTCAAGGTTTTGTCGTGGATATGGAAAAACTCGGAAAACAACTTAATACGACAAATGGAACATATGAAAACGCGATGGCCAAACTTACTCGCGGCAAGGGAAATCTCATTAACCAGGCTCAACAATTTGTCGATATGGGCGTCAAAATAAAAAAGCAAATCCCTAAGACCATTATGGATATTTCTGAAGTTAAACTAAAAAACGAAGATAAAGCGGAAACACTAGAAATTGAAAAAGCTGAGTCAAATGAATAAAAAGATGCAAGTTTAATCGAAATCTCGGATTTAGAAATACTAAAATGAATTCTCCTGATAACTGAAAGCTCAATGACAAATAAATGTGGGTATTCGTAAAATTATCCTACCTGATTATGTACTATTAACATTCTAATTTGCCAATAATGCCTGTCATCCCCG
>CAZJUM010000191.1:0-4608 GCA_964549175.1 uncultured Pseudomonadota bacterium
GAAAGGGATATTGCTGCTTAACTTTTTTGAACACAACATTTGACTATATCTCTAGAATGGCAATCATAAGCAATAAATTGGCGCCCACTTTTAGTACGGGGAAAAAGAACCCGACATATACACCCACCAATCCGACGAGCAACGCGCCGAGAAAAGAACCGGTAATTGAGCCGAGACCACCTATAATGACAACGATAAACACCACGATTAAGTTTTCTTGTCCTATGGAAACCAAAATCATTTCCTCATAGAACGCGAATAGGACCCCGCCAAGACCTGCCAAAGCAGATCCGATGACAAAAACACCGGTGAATAGAAAGTTGATTTTGTATCCGAGAGCTTCCACCATTTCCCGGTTCTCAACGCCTGCTCGGATTAAGAGTCCGATTCTGGTTTTCTTTAAAACATATCGCAAGGCCAGATAGATGATCAGGCCGATTACCACACAAAAGATCCTATATTTCTCTACCACGACATCACCAAAAAGCAGCGAGCCTTGAAAGAATGAAGGTCTTTCAACCATCACCGGGTCGCTACCCCAGATCATGACTACGATCTCCTCAATAACAATTAGCCCACCCATGGTAATTAGTATTTGCTCCAGGTGGTTACCATATACGGGTCGTATGAGTAAACGTTCTACGAGATACCCGGTAACCAGGGCTATCAGGGCACCTCCCAAAGAAGCGATCAATACCACAGCGACGTTTGGTAAAAATGCTTCAACCAAAGACCAATCATACATGCGTCCGACCAATGAACCCGCGATAAACGCGCCAACGGTGATAAACCCAACATGAGCCAAATTCAATACATCCATTAGTCCGAACACAATGCTTAAACCGGATGACATCATGAAATAAATCATTCCCATGGCCAAACCAGCCAAGGTAAGTGTTATCCATGTTGGTTCAAAAACAAATATCAACGCCAGGAACATAATGGCTGGTATGAGTAAATAAGGCGCGTTATTTTCCCAAAAACTGTTTTTTTTCATTCTTTTATTCTATGTTTAATCCAAGATAGCGATTTTGAAGTTCTTGATTGCCGACTAACTCTTCCATAGAACTTTTATAAACAGATTGTCCATCGTCAATGATGACCAAGTGAGTTCCAACGGATTTAGCCAAATGAAAATTCTGTTCAACCAATAATATACTCGTCTTTTTTTCCTTCAATTCAAGAAACAACTCAATTAACTCGTTAACCATAGAGGGAGCCAAACCTTTCGAGGGTTCATCGATTAAAATCAATCGACGAGGCTCGATTAAAGCTCTTGCGACGCAAAGCATCTGTTTTTGCCCTCCGGAGAGATTTCCGGCCGGTAAGTTAATCGAGTTTTTCATGGCGGGGAATCTCTCAAAGATCCACTCTAATCTCTCTTCATCAATAAGATTGCGCTGCGATCCCAGCAAAATATTTTCATAAACGGTCAACTGAGTGAAAATGCCCATATTTTCGGGGATATAAGCTATTCCAAGCCTTGAAATGGCGGGTGTTGGGGAACTTGTTATGTCATGCGTGTCGAATTCAATTGTCCCCTGTGAGGCTCTCCATAATCCCATAATTGTTCTTACGGTGGTGGTTTTCCCGGCACCGTTTCGCCCCATTAACATGGTGACGTCACCTTCCGGAACCTCTAAGTCGATACCGCGCAAAATCTGATACTGAGCAATATTTGTGTGAACCCTTGCCAGTTTTAGAATCGGTTTTGCCATAATTCATTTTCTCCTTGACTTTCTCTTATTCACTCACCCCCAAATAGGCTTCCTTTACCATCGGCGCATTCATTACTTCAGCCGGTTCTCCGTCGGCAACCAGTTGTCCGTTGTTGAGTACGATAATACGATCCGTTAATTCACGAATTACATCCATCTTATGTTCGACCAGCAAAATGGTTTTGCTTTCGTCTTGTTTGATCTTTTTGATTAATTCAAGAATGATAGGGGCTTCATCTAAGCTCATTCCCGCGGTGGGTTCGTCAAACATAAAAACATCAGGCTCTAAAGCCAGCAATATCGCTACTTCAAGTTTTCTTTGATCGCCATGAGTTAAAGCGGACACTTCCGTGGAAGCCATATGCTGCATTTCAACCTTCTCAAGAAAACTCATGGTCTCGTTTTTAAGTGTTTTGTCTCGACCAATTAAATTAAAAAAACGATACCCACCTCCCCTTTTACCTTGAACCGCCAATCTGACGTTTTCCAATACAGAGAGCTTGGGAAAGAGATTGGTTAATTGAAACGATCGACCGATTCCCATTTGGGATCGATGGGCAACGGAATAATTGATGATATTTTTACCTCGATAATACAATTCACCGGCGCTTGCTTTATATTGCCCTGATATCAGATTGAAATAAGTTGTTTTGCCAGCCCCGTTCGGTCCGACAATACCGGTAAGTGTCCCTTGATGAAAGGAAGTGGAAACTGAGTTGACCGCGATATGCCCACCAAAGGCAATGGTCAACTCCTTTGTCTCGATGGTGGGTATGGGATCATTCATTAAAACGCACCTCATTTTTAGGGGTTAAGTTTGATTGGTCTGTTCGCGCTTATGCTCCTATTGACTGATTGACCGTGTTTGTGACTCAATCGGACATGAAAATAAGCTCAATTTTCATGTCCGAATCCGAACAACTCACTAGTGTTGATATCCTTAAAACCTATTATTGATAAAGGTTTCTCATCAGCGGGATATCCATTTCCGATGGCATGATCTTCCGAACTCTGGTTAAATGAGCCCAAGGATCGCCTTTGTCTTCGACCTTGAAATGCCACATGGGATGAAGGGCTTGGTGATCTTCTTTGCGGAAAGTGATTTTTCCTGAAACCCCGTACCATGACATTCCTTCCATGGCTTTGATCAAATCATCCGCTTGCAAGCTTTTTGACGTTTTGATGGCTTTTACAATTGCCAAAGCTGTATTGAATCCATCTGGGGTGAAGGCATCAGGCGGATTTCCGGTCTTTTCCGTGACTTTCCTTACTATGTAATCATTCAGCGCGTTATCGGGGTTGGTATAAAAATAAAAACTGGCTCCTTGCATGCCAATCAGCTTTTTATAACCTTTCAGGACCGGTAATATGTGTCCGCCGGCCGCTAACTCGATTCCGTATCGTTCCGGGCGCATGGTTTGGACTTTCTTCATGGTATTGGATACGCCACCGGCAATATAAACGAAAATTGCTTTTCTTTCATTGTTGGATTTTTTCAACGCCTCCATCATGCGTGTAACGGGCGCCGTAAAATCCTGTGTTTTTTGGGGAACATATTCTTCATGGATCACCTTGGCGCCTCTTGCTTGCATTGCTTTTTTAAAGGCTTTGATACCTTCCCGTCCAAAAGAATAATCTTCCGCCAAGGTCGCGATCAAAAGATTCTCATCGGGATTCATGGCAATTGCTTGTGCCTGCATATCATGAGATGAGTTTCGGGATGATTTGAACACATACTTACTAGCGCTCGGACCGACCAAAGAATCAGCGACCGCCGGGCCGATGATCAGAATCTTTTTATATTCCGCGGCCACCGGAACCATCGACTTAGTGACTCCGGAGGAAGTGCCACCGATGACGAATAACGCTCCATCATCGCCGAACGCTTCGGCAGCTGCCGATCGAGCTATATCGGGTTTAAACTTGGTGTCTTTTTTCAGAATAACGATTTTATGGCCATTTACGGTCATTGTCCCGTTGGTGGCGTAATCCATACCTAACCTGAAACCTAATTCATACTGCTCGGAGAAGATTTTAAACGGATGGCCGGAATATCCGTGTGTCAGAGCGACCTTCACCGTATCAGCAAGCGAAACGCCCGCGATTAGCGTTAGTGCAATCATTGTGGCAATTGAAAATCTGATTTTTTTCATGATGAACTCCTAAGAAAATGGTCAATGAATCGACGCCACTGAGGCACCGCATTAAGAAAACCCTCCTAATTCTCAAGTGTTAATCCCCTATTATCGAATTGGGAAACTTACAATCAGTTTATTTTTTATGAGCTTGAGTCTGTTTTAAAATAAAGCTTGAACCTGCCAGCTAAAAACAAAGAGAGATTTCAAGTCACACAAGAAAACACCGATTGACTTCTGAAAACTTGATTCCACCGTCGGTTTTTAAGGTATTTAAGATGTGGATAGTTGATTTCGGGGACACCGGTTTTAGCAACAATATCTAAACGGCTGTTATTGATCACATCGGTGGCGTATTTCCCGATTTCATCGCTGGCACCAATTCCCCAAAAGCGAGCATATGTCTCGTTGATATATACAATGTATCCTTCTTCATCAGAGACAATAACACCGATTGGCATGCTGTCGACCATTCGTTCGAACAGACGGACATCTTGTAATAGACGTTCTCTACGTTTTCGAATTGTCTGTTTTTGGTCCATCATCCTTTCTTATGGTAACGCGCTCCACAATCGTAAGCGTTTACTGGCTTTTAGCATCCGGGGATATTAGCTTTATGTATTCCATTTTAACTGTGTACGATATAAAAGAAAGTCCTTTGTCTGTTTTTTTTTCGTCATATATATCCGGCCAGCCGGAAGTGAGTTATAGTTGATTCTTGTGTTTAAGAGTGAAGTGGCGTACCCCTTTGTTTA
>CAZJUM010000192.1:0-4552 GCA_964549175.1 uncultured Pseudomonadota bacterium
CAAAGGGGTACGCCACTTCACTCTCAAACACAAGAATCAACTATAACTCCCAAATGGACATTGTTAACCTTAATTATATCGGGTTTGCTTTAGATTCTTACACTTCAATTCTGAGGGTTTATCTCCCTTAATTTTTCTAAGCAACTTAGTGATTTCATGTCGTTCAGGAAAAAACTATTCAACTCATTTTTTATCGAATTGACGAGAAATTTCAATATCCTCGGCTGGATTTTCAGTAAAATATTTTTAAGAATTGGATGTTTTATCAAAATGTACTGAAAAAACTAGTAAGCAAGCGGGGACACGTCACTTTAGAGCTTGGGAAATGGTTTCTGAAGGCTCAGGGTATCCTTATTCGTGTCTTTTTCATTTTCGCGAATCAGCCAGATGACAAAGTAAATTATGGGTGTATCCAATACCGAAATGGTTAATTTGACAACCCATTGCCCAAAAATCAATGGCCAGACTGGCATGACGCCATAAAACGCGATGATGATAAAAATGACTGAATCGATAAATTGAGATGTGGCGGTGGATAGGTTATTTCTAAGCCATAAATGCCTTGGGCCTGTTATTTTTTTCCAAAAATGAAATGCCCAAATATCATGGAATTGACTGATTAAGTACGCCACAAACGACGCGATGATAATGCGTGATGTATTTCTTAAAATCAAAGTAAACGAAACGGAATGATTCCAGAAGGGAGCACTGGGCCAGTGAATGCTTATCTGTACTAATAGAAGAACAACCAATAAAGCGATAAATCCACCTGAAACCACATATCGAGACCGCTTGGGGCCCCAAAGTTCGCTAATCACATCAGTGCATGTAAATGTGACGGAATATGCCAAGATCCCGGCGGGAACAAAAAAACCAAAAACATCGATAATTTTACCGGACAAAACGGATGCGATCGTAATGCATCCAATAAATACGCTGAGCAAAGTAATAAAGGCTTTTTCATTAGTGATTTGCTTTTCCATGAAACCAATTGCAAGGGGTTTTACATTTTAAACTGGTGCAAACAAGACCATATCGAAATCAAATGGCGAGTGTTACCAAATCATCACTTTATACGCTCGTCTTTCTTAAATCAATGTGGAATTCTGAAAACATCAAAGAAGAAGTATTTGGCTTTATCAAGGGAAGTAAGGCTGTTCTGATGACTGCCTTACGGGAATTGATAATTTGAAAGGGTATGAGTATCAGCGAAAATGGTAGGATCCGAACCGCTCACACTACGATCCCTCGCATATCCACCCGGTTCATTGGGTAGCTATTGGCCATCACTCACATTCTGCCGATATTTTATGGTGGGCAATTTGGAGAGTTAATTATTATATTTCCATCTGTTTCAATACCATAGTGTTAAATAAAGCATACGGGAGCTTCAGCGTCTTCCTTTTTGTACTTGCGGTAAACTCCCCGGAATTGATCGTAGGATAATCCTAGAATTTGAGCGGCTTTTTTTTGGTTGTACTGCGCTTTTTTTAATGCCTTTTTTATCATGAACTTTTTAAGTTCCCAAACAGCATCCGTTAATGGTTGGTTTAATATATCTTGAAAAGCTTGATCTGATGATGAAATTTTACTTTTTGATGCTGGCTCTGAAGATTTTGCGACTTTAAATGGATTAAAATTAATGTTATGAATTATCGATCCTTGAGATTTATAAACAGCCCGCTCAACAACATTTTTTAACTCTCTGATGTTCCCTGGCCAATGATATGTCGCCAATGCGTTGAGTGCATGGTCCGAAAATTTTGGAAGCTCAGATTGTTCTAATTCCAAAGACATTCTAACCGCAAAATGATTGACCAAAATTAAAATATCTTCTTTTCTATCTCTTAGCGGAGGGAGATACAAAACCTCAAATGATAATCGATCCAATAGATCGTCTTTGAACCGCCCGGCTTCGACCATTTGGGGTAAATCAGCATTGGTGGCGGCAATTAATCGCACGTCAACCTCAATACTTCGTGAGCTCCCGACTCTCTCAAAAGTCCCATATTCGACAACGCGGAAAATTTTTTCCTGAACTTCCAATGGAATATTACCAATTTCGTCTAGAAACAAAGTACCTTGGTGCGCAAGTTCAAATCGTCCCAAACGCGGCGAATTGGCACCGGTAAATGCCCCTTTTTCATGACCGAATAATTCAGCTTCAATAAGGGTCGCGGGCAAGGCCGCGCAGTTCAATGCCACCAATTCTCCTTGCCAGCGTTTTGATAAATAGTGGAGCCGGTTAGCAGCAAGTTCTTTTCCTGTACCTCTTTCGCCAAGAACCAATAACGGCCTGTCGATTGGGGCCACTTGGGATAATTGTTCCTGAAAAGCCAAAAAAGATTCTGACTGTCCGATGGCGTCTTGATTTTTGGATGGTGATTTATGGTGAAGCATAAGATTAATAGTGTTGAGGATTATTAAGAAAACAATATGGTAAAAAATACCAAATTTAGGCTTATTATATATAGGTTGGGAAATATAACCACTAGTTAATTTTGGCATTTTTTGTATCTGACTGATTATATTAGATATCTTTTTTTCATTGTATGGCACGGCAAATGAAAAATTATAATCCTACTCAATTCACAATACGATTTAAAATCATTAAGGAGAAAGCAATGGGAATTTTTTCAAGGTTTAGAGACATCATCAGTTCAAATATCAATGCCATGTTGGATAACGCGGAAAATCCGGAAAAAATGATCAAAATGATGATCTATGAAATGGAGGATACGCTTGTGGAGATCAAAACCTCTTGTGCGAAAGTAATGGCAAATATCAAAGGCGCACAGAGACAATTGACTGAGACACAAGCCAAAGTTTTCGATTGGCAATCAAAAGCACAACTTGCTATTAGTAAAGAAAGGGAAGATTTGGCTCGCGAAGCATTAATGGAAAAACGACAATATGAGGAACGAGCAAATTCCTTGGAGTTGACCATCAACGGACACAATGAGTTGTTTGAGAAGTATCAGGATGACATTCGTCAGTTGGAAGATAAAATTAGAAACGCCAGGGAAAAACAAAGTATTTTGGCTCATCGGCAAATTCATGCCAAGACGAAGAAAAAGGCCGAGCAAGGTATCAGGCGAATAGATAGCTCTGACACTATAGGGAAATTTGATCAAATAGAAAGCCGCATAGATCGGATGGAAGCTGATGCCGAACTCATCAACTTTGGTAAAAAACCCTCATTGGAGGATCAATTTGATCAATTGGAAAAAGACGATGAGATAGAAAATGAGCTCAAAAAACTTAAATCAAAACTGGTTACGGAGAAAAATGATGGTATGGCAAAGGAGGTGTAATTTATGTGGCAAATGATACTTGGTACAAGCACCATGCTTTTTGTGGTTTTGCCTCTAATTATCGGTACAACGATTATTGTCGGGTTGAAAATTATTAAAGGCGACAAATCGGTTGAGGCCGGTGGAATTTCGAATGATGAAACTGAAACAATTCAAGAAATCTATAAAGGCCTTGCCCGTATGGAAGAGCGAGTGAACACTTTGGAAACGATTCTCTTGGATCGAGACTATAAAGAAGGGGAATAACAATGAAACAAATAAAAAAACGATTCACTCAGGGGCTTTATCGAGCCCGTGATGGTGCATTATTGGGAGTGTTAAAGGGTATTGCTGATTATTTTAATTTACCAGTGATTTGGCTACGAATTGGGGTCATTGTGGGCTTTTTGGTAACGGGGTTTTTTCCGGTGGGTGCGATTTACCTGTTATTGGCTCTGATTATGAAAAAAGAACACGAATCTCGGTTTAAAAAACCGGAATCACAATATCCGAAAAAATTGTATCGATCTAGAAATGGTGCTTTATTAGGAGTAGTAAAAGGTATAGCCGATTATTTTGACTGCTCATTATTTTGGTTAAGACTTCTCCTACTGGCAGTTTTTGTTTCCACGGGTTTTATTCCCGGATTGGCTCTTTATGGCTTATCAGCCCTATTGATTGCCAAAGAACCGGTGGTACCAGTCAACACGATGGCCGAGCAAGAGTTTTATGACAGTTATTCGCGTTCGCGTCAAGGGGCGATTCATCGTGTTAAGAGGCGTTATGATGGTTTAGAAAATCGATTGCGTCGCATGGAAAATATAGTCACTGACCGTGAATTTGACTGGAAACAAAAATTTCATTCCAGCCCAAGTTAACGGCAGGTTGAGGATCGACGCCCCTTCCTCTCAAACTTTGTCGATCCTCAATACAAGCGCCACAATTGTGGCGCTTGTATTGAGTTGACAAGTTAAAAACTTCCCCAATTACACCCTCTGTCAGCAAATAATCATCCACAATATGCTGCTGCGGCAGGATCCCAAAGGCCGGACGGAGACTATTAAGTCTTTGTCAAGACTTGTTTCGTCGCGTCACAACAGAGTGCTATAGGAGGGTATCCGCTTCCCTTCCCTTTCAACTATTATGATTGAGTTCATAAGGGAGTACTATCTTGATTTCATTCGCTATATAAGCGTATTTTGGTGATCGAGATATAGTCAAATGTTGTGTTCAAAAAAGTTAAGCAGCAATATCCCTTT
>CAZJUM010000193.1:0-4519 GCA_964549175.1 uncultured Pseudomonadota bacterium
GCGGTGAGAAGCCAGACTGTTTTTTGTACTACATCCAGGTGGTTCAAAAATATGGATCCATTATATCGGTGAGAACGTTGTGACAATTGGTCTGATACAGGAAACCTGCTTCAAATAATAAATACCGATAAACCAACTATTGGATCAAAGGATTTAACTAAACTCACACACTCTGTGATTAACCCCAAAAGCTGTTGCGGTATTGTTCCCGGGTCGACCCGACTCTTTCCGTAACTCCTTCAACCCCTCTCGGACAAACAAACCAGCCAGATTTAGTAATATGGATTTGAGCGAATAATCAAAGCGGAACCAAAAGAACCGATTACAATTTACCCTCTGAAAGAAGTTGTCGATGAACTGAGCCTGTGTTGAAAAAACCATTATTGATTTTGGTTAATAATTTTTTTAAAAAGTTTGATGGGCGCATTGCTGAACACTGAAATCAACAAAAAAACCTTTCTTTCTTCCACTCATTTTGTTATCAGGATTGGTATTCGCACTCAAATATTAATATCGGGCAGACTGGTTTATGGTTCATGCCAACAAACGCGAATTTAGAATGATTAACGCGGTTTGCCGGGTATTATCAAATATCAAAATGGTTAAAACATAATGTTACTTGCGGGATTGAAATTAATGTTCATTGGCATGTCGACCGTGTTGTTGTTCTTGTTTTTGATGATAGTGATGATCCTTGTGGTTTCGAAATTGACCGTTAATATTGCCGCCAGAGAACTGGAGGCAATTAAACGCGAAAAAGAGAAACGAGCAAAACGCCCCAAGGGAATTCAATTATCGGACGAAGGTGATGTACCGGTTGCGGTATTCGCGGCCGCTATCGCTGCCTATGAAGATGCATAAGCGAAAATCAATAGTAAGTGTTTAGTCAATTCAGAGTTAGTTTGGAATAAGGCAATCTCAGGTTTTCATAAGTCGAAATCCTCAAGTTAAGGAGACACAGTGGCTAAAAAAGTTATAAAGTTTATGGACACCTCATTCAGAGACGGTTTTCAATCAGTGTTTGGTGCCAGAGTTTTGACAGATGATTTTCTTCCCGCCATCAAGGCAAGTGTGGATGCCGGGATAAATCATTTTGAGGCCGGAGGAGGCGCGCGGTTTCAAAGCTTGTTTTTTTATTGCGGTGAGTCCGCTTTTGATATGATGGATCGATTCAGAGCTGAAACAGGGCCTGATGCTGATTTACAGACTCTGGCCAGAGGGATCAATGTTGTCGCTCTCAGTCAGCAACCGAAAGATATCATCGATTTACACGCAAAAATGTTTAAGAAGCATGGAATGACCACTATCCGTAATTTTGATGCGTTAAATGATGTCAGAAACCTTGAGTACTCCGGCGAGCGAATTGCCCACCACGGTCTCAACCATCAAGTTGTGATCTCAATGATGGACCTTCCTCCGGGATGTGAAGGTGCCCATACGGCTGAATTTTACATGGATCGATTAAAGCAGATTGTAAAAGCTAAAATCCCTTTTCATTCCATTTGCTTTAAAGACGCGTCGGGAACCGCTAATCCACGCAAAGTATATGAAACATTTAAAGGGGCGAGAAAAATTGTCCCCAAGGATACTATTTTATGGTTTCATACTCACGATACCGCGGGAATGGGAATCGCTCAAAATATGGCGGCTGTCGAAGGAGGAGCGACAGGAATTGACCTGGCAAAGAGTCCTGTATGTGGTGGTACCTGTCAACCTGATATTCTGTCCATGATACATGCTTTGAAAGGAACGGAATTTACCTTGGATCTTGATTATGAAAAAATTCTCAAAGCGGAAGAAGCATTTGAGAAAGCCATGAAAGACTATTTCATCCCGCCTGAAGCTAAAATGGTTTCGCCGACAATTACTTTGTCACCAATGCCCGGTGGCGCTTTAACCGCCAATACGATGATGATGCGGGATACCGGAACATTGCATCTTTACCCTGAGGTAATTAAGGAAATGTCTGAGGTTGTGCGGCGAGGCGGATTCGGAACTTCGGTAACGCCTGTATCTCAATTCTATTTCCAGCAAGCGTATCTCAATGTTACGGCCGGCAAGTGGAAGAAAATAAACCCAAATTACGGAAATATGGTTCTTGGGTATTTTGGGAGAACACCAGCACCCGCTGATCCTGAAGTTGTTAAATTGGCGTCAGAACAATTAGAAAAGCCGGTATTTACGGATGATCCCCTGGATATACTGGAACCGGGTATTCCAAAAGCGACCAAAATCCTGGAAGAAAACAATCTACCTGTTAATGACGAGAACCTTTTTATCGTCGCGAGTTGTGAACAAAAAGGATTGGATTTCTTACTGGGGAATTTCCAGATATCGGTGCGTAAGAAATCGGCTGAAGCTGTCAAAGAAGCGGCTAAATCAGTTAAAAAAGCTGCGGCACCGGCCCCGCCTGCTGACGGACCGCGAAATTATACGATTATTGTAAATGGTAAAAGCTATGATGTGGCCGTTGCCAGTGGCACCGGTGCCATTCAGGCAGCACCTGTCGCCGCTCCCGCGCCGACTGCGACTGAATCCGTTGCAGGGACTGAAGTTGACGCTCCAACTCCGGGAAATATTCTAAAAATGCTGGTAGATATTGGTGATACGGTAAAAACGGATCAACCTTTGCTCGTTATGGAAGCCATGAAAATGGAATCGGAAGTTAAATCACCCATGGACGGTAAAATTGTCGCTGTTCATGTAAGCAATGGTGATACGGTTCAGGCGTCAGAACCTCTTGTGACGATTGCTTAAAAACCCGGGTAAGGAGTCGATTGACTTCTTGCCTTTTGGCTGATTGAGTAATCGATCCCAAAGGGTTCTGAGTTTTTGATCAAATTCAGGATTCTATTTTTCGCGAATTTCCAGTTTACGAAAGGGCAATATGAAATTTAAAACTATTATAGTATTTATATGGTGTTTAGTGCTTAGCTCATTCACGATGGCATATGGTGAAAATCAGGAAGTGGCTATTATATCGCCATTGAGCGCTAAGATCCTCCGTGTCGAAGTCGCGAACGGCGATTTGGTTTATAGCGGAGATGCCCTGGCCACTTTGAAACAAGAGAATGGCACAAAGGTTATCTTGCGAGCGGGTGTTTCCGGCAGGATCGCCAATCTTAGCATGAAGGCTTTTACAAGATGCGCTGAAGGACAACGACTGGGAACGATACATGCTTCCGGTGTGATTATAGATCAACCAACCACGTCTCTAAGAAAATCGCTTCCTTCAGTTTCTGAGCTTTCGTCATTATTGTTTGAGACCACGGGCTTGTATGCCATTATTGATGGTCAGAGTAATAAAGACTGGACCGAAGGATGGGGCCGTATTTTGATGATCGGTATCGGTTTGTTACTGCTTTATTTAGGTATCAGACATGGCTTTGAACCATTGCTGCTGGTTCCCATCGGGTTTGGCGCTATTCTCTCCAATATCCCTTTGGCGGGTATATCCGATCCGGGTGGAATTCTGCACTATGTATATGATGTCGGGATTGTCACCGGAATATTTCCATTATTGATTTTTATGGGTGTCGGGGCCATGACTGACTTCGGTCCGATGCTGGCCAACCCAAAAACCATTATTCTTGGTGGTGCCGCTCAATTTGGAATTTTTACCACATTGTTGGGGGCACTGTTTCTATCTGATTTCGTTCCCGGAATTGATTTCTCTCTGAGAGATGCGGCTTCCATCGGCATTATCGGCGGGGCGGACGGACCTACGGCAATTTTCCTATCCAGTCAGTTATCTCCCAGACTGCTGGGATCAATCGCTATCGCCGCGTACTCTTACATGGCGTTGGTACCGATTATTCAACCACCGATTATGAAATTGTTGACGACGGAAAGTGAAAGAAAAATCAAAATGGCGCAACTGCGTCATGTTTCAAAACTTGAGAAAATCATTCTTCCATTGTTGACAATTGGTATATGCGCTTTTCTATTGCCATCGGCAGCACCTTTGATAGGGATGTTTATGTTTGGTAATTTAGCGAAAGAATGCTGTGTTATTGATCGCTTATCAGACACGATTCAAAACGCTTTGATCAATTCGGTGACCATTTTCCTTGGGCTGGGTATCGGAAGTAAATTGTCTGCCGATAAATTTCTTAATATCGAAACCTTAGGTATCTTGGTATTGGGAGTGGTTGCTTTCGCGATTGGCACGGCATCTGGTGTCATTATCGCTAAAGTGATGAGCAGGATGTCTTCGTCTCCGCTTAATCCATTAATCGGCGCGGCTGGTGTATCGGCCGTCCCAATGGCAGCTCGTGTGGTCAATAAAGTGGGTCTTGAGGCCAATCCTCAAAATCACTTGGTGATGCATGCTATGGGCGCGAATGTATCCGGTGTGATCGGCTCCGCCGCCGCCGCCGGCGTACTGCTTGCTCTGCTATAAAAACCACATGAGTGAATTGCAATCCGCTTTATCCTGTCAAAAAGCGGATTGTATTATCCTTTAATGAGTTATAGTTGATTCTTGTGTTTAAGAGTGAAGTGGCGTACCCCTTTGTTT
>CAZJUM010000194.1:0-4433 GCA_964549175.1 uncultured Pseudomonadota bacterium
GAAAGGGATATTGCTGCTTAACTTTTTTGAACACAACATTTGACTATATCTCCCTTAAACGCTCCATTGAGCTTTGTGTCCGTTTTCACCTCACCACCCGCAGCGGATTTAACTGTACAATATGTCAGGCAAGCGCATAATATCCACATTAAATATCAAAGTGTCTGTTCACAGGTTCAAAGCCCGCAACTGATAACGGTTGCATGGAAGTTTGGGTGTCATAGTTTTGAGTTTCGGATATTATTTGATGTCTGACAGTTAAATTTCCGAAGCCCTTTGAAGATTTGTTTGAGCTAACTATAAACACAAGGTGTCATTACCTTTGGATTTTTGGATCGTATGGGTAAACGCGTTAAGGATATAAATGCTATTAAAACTAGAAGGAATTTTTGATCGTTTTGCGGATTATATCGGCAAGATCACTGCTTTTACCATGATACTGATGCTGCTTAACCCCTGCTCCAATTTTTTGGGAAGGTGCATTTGCAAACTTCTTTTTTGACACCTCCGTTCGGATTTAGTTTATTTTATCTTAAAGGAGTCGCTCCGCCAGGTGTCAAGACAACCCCTATCTATAAAGGGGTCATTCCCTTTATTGCCATTCAAGTGGCTGTGTTAGCTCTTTTGACGGTCTATCCGGAAATATTTGGAATTACTACTATCCTGTATTGTACAAAAGTGTTCTCAAGCTTTATATGGGGATATTAGGGAAATTCACCGGCCATTTTTATTGCCTTTTTTATGGAATTTTCAGCGTACTTGACAGTTCAAGTTGGTCACCTGCCTCTCCTACCGTCCGGCTTACTTTCAAAGGCAAATTCATCATGGTTTTGATCCGGTTATATTTAATGAGATTCTTGCGTATTCCTCTTAAATCGTTTACCTTAATCTTGTTATCCTGCTTATTATAACGGCTTTCGCCGAGTAGCCATCCACCAGATCGCTAATGTTGTTTTTCTAACACCGTAATCTTGTTACATACCCATGGTAAAAGTTCGTGAGGATCATGCGTCAACGGTTGATGGTGAAATTAATATTGAAATATGGTTGGCGCGAATCGCGGAAGTTACTGGTCGCCTTCCCCTGAACGCACTTAAAGCCGCAATCGATTTAGCGCTTGAATATGGTACCGGAAAATTGTTGGCAACCGGAATCAGTTGTTTCGAACAAGGCTTGGTCATGGTTGAGACATTGGCCGAATTGATTCCGGATGAGGAATCCTTGGCGGCCGCAATGATCTATAATACTGCGAAAAATGAGTGCGTATCCATCGAAACCGTATCAGAGCGGCTTTCACCAAAAATTGCGGATCTTATCAAAGCCACCAAGCAATTGGGCGCATTGCAATCTGTTCAGCAAGAATACAACTTCGATTACGAAGATTCAGAACGCGTTGAAAAGCTCCGGAAAATGCTTCTGACTCTGGAGGCAGACATCCGCTGTATTCTAATCAAACTCGCCGAACGGACTTGTACACTGCGTTACGCCGAAAGCTTATCCGCTGATGAGCAAAAGCGCATTGCCGATGAAACGATCGCGATTCATGCGCCTTTGGCCAACCGCTTGGGAATTGGCCATATCAAATGGAAACTGGAGGATTTGGCCTTTCGATACTCAGAACCAGATAATTATAAAAACATCGCCAGACAACTTGCTGATAAACGGCTGAAACGGGAAGAGTATATCGAGGGAGTTATCGCCACGCTTAACAAAGCTATTGCCAAAGAAGAAGTAGGGGGATTTGAGGTTAGCGGACGCGTCAAACACATCTTTAGTATCTGGCGTAAAATGCAAAGCAAAGAGATATCATTTGAGAAAATTTATGATGCACAAGCCGTTCGTGTCATGGTGGATGAAGTCAGCGATTGTTATGCCGTATTGGACGTCGTACATTCGTTATGGAACCATATTCCCAAAGAATTCGATGATTATATCGCATCACCGAAGCAGAACGGTTATCAATCACTACACACCGCGGTGGTCGGGCCTGAAGGGGAATTACTGGAAATCCAAATTCGCACCCGGGAGATGCATGAGAAATCCGAGTTGGGAGCGGCTGCTCATTGGCGATATAAAGAAGACAAACACAAACAACCCGATTCCTTCCTGGAAGAGCGAATCGCATGGTTAAGGCGATTGATTGAGTGTCAAAAAAATGTATCTGATGATGAATTTGTCGAAAAGGTGCGATCTGAGTTTTTACAGGATCGGGTTTATGTGTTTACTCCCAAGGGCGAAGTATTGGATCTGCCCATGGGCGCCACACCGCTGGATTTTGCTTATAGCATTCATAGCGAAGTAGGACATCGTTGCCGGGGTGCCAGGGTGAATGGGCGCATGGTGCCACTCACATATACTTTGAAAACCGGTGAGCAGGTCGAAATTATAACCGCCAAAGAAGCCCGACCCAGTCGCAATTGGATGATTCGCCATCATGGCTATACCCATACATCAAAAGCTCGCGCTCATATTCAGCGCTGGTTTAAACACCGGGATTTCGATAAAAACCTTCATAAGGGCAAGAGTTTATTGGATCGAGAACTCAAACGTATCAAGATAAAAGCGGATTACGCGGCAGTCGCCGAACGATTTCGTTTCAAGGACCAGAATCGTTTTTTAGCCAGTCTGGGAGCTGGCGATCTGAGCTTGATTCAGGTATTGAATATCGCTCAATCCCTGGCTCAAGTGAATGAATCCAGTCAAGTCGAGCTTCCTGTCATCCCCGAGAAACAATTTACCAAGAAAAGAAGCGACGATATTCGGATTTATGGCGCTGATGACTTACTGACCATGATAGCCGGTTGTTGCAAACCAATACCCAGAGAGCCCATCATCGGGTATATCACCCAAGGCCGTGGTGTTTCTATCCACCGTCGGAATTGCGCCAATGTCATCGCTTTGGAAAAAAGCAACCCGGAACGCGTCATTGATGCCAATTGGGGGGATGATGCCCAGGAAAACTACCCGGTGGATATTTGTGTCAAAGCTTATGAGCGCAATGACCTGGTCAACGATATCAACAGAGAGCTGGGAAATGAATCGGTCAGATTACTCGGTATGACCATAAATGCGGACCCCAACGATCAAACGGTTGATCTCAGCATGGCCGTCGAGATTAGCAATTTGAATAGTCTGAGTAGACTATTATCCAAAATCGGCCAGATAAAAAATGTAATTTACGCGATACGGCAGTAGTATAGCTATTGGAAATACTTTCTTGGCTTGTCGCGCGTTTGCCTCAAGACTAAGCCAAGCCGAGAACCTTCACATGGCGCCTTATGAGGTTTTTGAATGACGCGCGGCTATCAAAGTGTTTAGATCAATTATTGAAAGGTCTGACCACGATTCGGCTCATACTATAATCGCATGATCGGCAAGCTGTATTTCAAAGATCTTGACTGCGATTCAACTCATACTTTGGAACTACTTGTTTGCCATTTGCCACATATAAGATTTTGAAGTTGCGCGCGCGTTAAATCGATTGGTCGAGTAATTTTCGATATGCTTCGGGTGTATCAATATCAATATGAATACTACGAGCTTTTACGGGAAGACTTTTATATGGATATTGCTTTAAAATTGCCTTCATTCCCTTGCCTGTTCTGTCACCGGAGAATATTCCCATGAACTGACGAGGGATCAATACCGGATGCCCTGTTTTATTCTCAAATTCGGGAAAAAGTATTTGATTTGATCGCTTGGTTGCCAGATCTTCAAACACTTGGACAGGAATCAGCGGCATATCCGCATGGGTGATAAAAAAGTGAGACGCGTTTACATATTTCAAGCCCTTAATAATTGATGATACCATTCCCGTACGGAAGCCCGGATTTGAAACTATTTTAATGTGTTCATCCTCTGGGATATTTGCTCGCAACTCCTCACCGCGATAACCGGCTACAACAATAATATTACAATTCGCGTTTAATGCGTTTTGTAGGCAGTGATTAATAATGGTCGACCCCTTATACGGAAGCATAAGCTTCCACCGCCCCATTCTTGTAGAAAGTCCCGCGGCAGGAATAATACAATCTAATCGGTCCGTCATTTTGATTTTATCAATGAGTATGTGATTGCTTTGAAAAAAACAGAAATGGGAAAAAAACCCTTACCACGATTCATTTAAAATGGCATAAGAGGTTTTCTTAATACATAATAAGCGGTTGTTTTTGTAAGAGTAAATGTGAAAATTGGCGATTATTCCGGGTACTGATGCGAAAGCCACTATTTTTATTTTTTATTCGCCAAGCACCAATCATACCCGAATAGTATCTATTCAGAACTTATTAAAAAAGTGCAAAAAAGTTCATTTTTTACTTGACAAGGTTTTTGACGGATTTTTGTTAATCCGCCTACATGAGACAGTCTACAGAGGTTTGGTATCATAACGGACGATAAAAAGCCTTTACAGGGATTTTTGTTTTTCGCGAACC
>CAZJUM010000195.1:0-4403 GCA_964549175.1 uncultured Pseudomonadota bacterium
GCGGATTAACAAAAATCCGTCAAAAACCTTGTCAAGTAAAAAATGAACTTTTTTTACACTTTTTTAATAAGTTCTGAATAGATACAATATTATCAATCTTTCGCCAGTTCACCTTTGTTTTCCAACCAGCTTCTGCGGTCTTTTGCCCGTTTTTTGGACAGCAACAGGTCCAAGGTATCAAATGAATCGATTGCCGACTCAACAAGTAATTGTACCAGGCGGCGTGTATCGGGTGCCATTGTTGTTTCACGCAGTTGCATGGGATTCATTTCACCCAGTCCTTTAAATCGTTGAATATTCACTTTCCCTTTTTTCTTTTCCGCGGCAATTCGAGCCAGTACCCCTTCTCGTTCTGCTTCATCCAGCGCGTAATATACTTTGTTGCCAACATCAATTCGATATAACGGAGGCATGGCGATAAAAATATGTCCGGTTTCTACTAATGCGTGAAAATGCCGCAGGAATAGCGCGCAGAGCAAGGTAGCAATATGTAAACCGTCGGAATCCGCATCGGCCAATACACAAATCTTTCCATATCTTAATCCGCTAAGGTCCGTGGAGGCGGGATCAACGCCAATGGCAACAGAAATATCATGAATTTCTTGGGATCCCAAAACCAATGCGGAATCTACCTCCCATGTATTGAGTATTTTCCCGCGTAAGGGCATGATGGCTTGAAAATGTCGATCTCGTGCCTGCTTTGCGGACCCTCCCGCCGAATCCCCTTCCACTAGAAATAACTCGCATCGTGAAGGATCCTGTCCCACACAGTCGGCTAGTTTTCCTGGCAAGGCAGGGCCTGATATGACTTTCTTTCTTGCCACTTTCTTCCCCGCGCGTAATCGGTTTTGAGCATTGCTGATTGCTATTTCAGCCAGCATTTCGCCTTGCTCGGTATGGTGGTTTAACCAAAGACTGAAGGCGTCTTTTACCACACCATAGACAAAAGCCGCACACTGCCTGGAGGATAAACGCTCCTTGGTTTGTCCGGAAAATTGAGGATCTTGCATTTTGACCGATAATATATAGCCGCATTTTGTCCAAATGTCTTCCGGAGCTAGTTTGACACCTCTTGGCAGCAGTTTGCGGAATTCGCAAAATTCACGTAACGATTCTAATAACCCGCTTCGAAATCCATTGACATGAGTACCACCTTGTGTTGTCGGAATTAAATTAACATAGCTTTCAGTAGTAATCTCACCCCCATTTGCCAACCACACAACAGCCCAATTGGCAGCTTGATCATTTCCTTCAAAGTTCCCAATAAATGGCTCATCAGGAACGACTTCATATTCGCGAACTTTTTCGTTTAGGTAATCTTTGAGACCGTCCTCAAAGTACCATTCCTCTGTTTCATCATTGCTCTTATTGATAAATATGACACGTAGTCCGGGACAAAGTACAGCTTTGGCTCTTAAAATGTACTTAAGGCGAATGGCTGAGAACGACGGATTATCAAAATAAGAAGGATCCGGCCAAAAGTGTATTGTAGTGCCGGTATTTCTTTGTCCGACACTTCCGACCATTTCTAAATCGCTGACTTTATCACCGTTGGCAAAATTGATTTGGAATTCTTGACTATCTCGTCTGATGCATACCTCAAGTTTCAACGAAAGCGCATTAACCACTGAAACGCCAACTCCGTGCGAACCACCGGAAAACTGGTAGTTTTTATTGGAGAACTTGGCTCCGGCATGTAGTTTAGACAATATAAGCTCCACTCCGGATATTCCTTCTTCCGGATGGATGTCCACCGGCATACCGCGACCGTTATCTTTCACTTCCAACGATCCATCGGTGTGCAGGATAACTTCTATCCGATTGGCATATCCGGCAATGGCTTCATCGACACTGTTATCAATAACCTCTTGTCCCAAGTGATTGGGCCTGATTGTATCCGTATACATTCCCGGACGCCGTTTTACGGGTTCCAAGCCGTTTAATACCTCAATCGATTCCGCGGTATAGATCTTATCGTTCATGCTTTTGATTTAGGTTGAAAAGGGCTGGATTCACGAAGATAGTTAAGGTAAGACTTGCCAGTCTAGTGAACAATATCGGACCAACAACCATACCCGAGGACTCAACGAAATGTGAGAATATAGACTTTATTGAACGCCATTCTTATCCTTAAGGTTTGATTTTTTAAATAATAATGACAAAAAGAAAAGGATAATTATGGCGCGAAAAAAAGATAGCAAAGTACTTTCGCTAATGCACCCCATTTGTTGTGGAATCGATGTTCATAAAGAAGTAGTGGTGGCTTGTATATTGATACAGCAGACATCCGGAGAGCCGAAAAAGATCATTAAAGAGTTCGCGACGTTTACAGACAGTCTGTTCGAGTTTAAAGAATGGCTCCTGAGTGATAAGTGTTCGATTGTCGCGATGAAAAGCGCAGGCATTGATTGGCGCTCACCGCACCATGTTTTGGAAGATTTATTTGAAATTGTGCTTGTCAATGCCTGTTATATGAAAAATGTACCCGGACGCCAAACAGATGTCTCCGATAGCCACCGGATCGCGGAATTACTTCGTCACGGCCTTTTGAAAGGCAGTTTTATTCCCGCTCAAGATGTCAGACAATGGCGCGATCTTTGTCGATTAAAGAAAAAACATATCACGACACGATTGGATTACAAAAAACGGGTTCACCCGTTATTTGAGTCAGCCAATCTAAAAAAATGAGTGTTCATGCCGTCTTTGGAATTTTGACAACCGGCACTGGGTCAGATTAATCATAAGGTTAAACGACAATATTCTCCTTCCCCTCAATGCTCACTGGTATCGCACTCCAGCAATGCACTCTAAAAGTGCATACTATTATGGAGTGCGAATATTGTATACCGTGTTGATGAAGTCATTTTTTTGCCTTAAGCAGTTCATACCGCAATGTTTAAGCAATACATTTATTCTCGGAGATCTCTTTGCAAGAGGTGAAATACTGTGAGATCAAAATACCGAACAACATGATGGTGCATCCTATGATTTCCTGATTGGAAAGGGCTTCATTCAGAAATAACCAACCACCAAGGGCCGCAAATACAGTTTCGAGGCTTAAGATGATCGCGGCATGTGCCGGATGCGTGTTCTTTTGGGCAATTACCTGTAGGGTATAGGCAACCCCAACGGAGCCCACACCACTAAATACCAGTGGCCAACCAACTTCCAATACGGCTTCAATGGTTGGTGTTTCAATGATCAGTGAGGTGAGCAGGCTAAGAATTGCACAGGATAGAAAAATGAAAAATGAAAATGTAATGGGATTCATTCTATGAGAATACAATCCGACCACAATTACATAAACGGCCCAGCAAAAAGCACCGGCAATTTCAAGAGTATCACCATAGGAGATAGATAGCTCTTCAGTCACACTGAGCGGATATAAGCCGATTAGGATAATGGTGGCGCCGATCCAAGTTCCGCGACTCGATTTTTTACCCAATAAAAGCCATAGCAATGGTACAAATACGACATAAAGTCCTGTGATAAATCCTGCTTTACCGGCACTTGTATAAATTAAACCGACTTGTTGAAAGGAAGCACCGGAAAAAAGCACCAAGCCGGTAATGCAGCCACCGATAAGTATTGTTTTTTTTGTTTTAGCCACTTGAACTTCGCCGGACTCAACACTTTTCTTTCGTTGCCACATCATTAAGGGAATCAAACTCACGCTCCCCATTAAAAAACGAAGGCCGTTAAAAGCATATGGTCCGATATGCTCCATCCCGACGCGTTGGGCCACAAAGGAAAACCCCCAAATTATAGCGGCAAAAAGCAAAAGCAGATCTGATTTAATTGAAGCGCTATTCATTAGTTTGAGGATTAATTGACCCCGTGGTGTAAAATTAAACGCTCGGCCTGAGCAATTTCATTCATTGTCTTTTTAACAAAATCGTATCTGTCATAATCATCATCCACTTTCCCCGCTTAGTTCGGTTGATACAGACCCGGAAAACCTTAATGTATGGGGTTTGTCGATTTCCACAATGGCTTTTTTTACTTTCTCATCTTCGAAAATTAATTCTAAGACAAAAGTAACTGATCTTTCAATTAGAAAACTCAGTTCGCTCAACTTCTTTGATAACGCATTTTTTAAAGCTTTTGTTGTCTGCCCCATCCTGCAGTAAACCGCTTTGTGTCGACTGATCGGAGGATAAAATCAATTGGATATTTAACATGATTTCTCGTTTTTGGGTGCATTCCCAACTGTTAAGTCCGAGTGATGGGCGTGAGTATTTGGTACCAAGCATTACAGGACAAGCTATCGTATCATTGGTGAAGTTAGCATTGTTTCGTTCATCCTGCCCATATTGAAAAATGATTATGCCTTTAATATTATGAATACATTTTCCTGATTATGTACTATTAACATTCTAATTTGCCAATAATGCCTGTCATCC
>CAZJUM010000196.1:0-4392 GCA_964549175.1 uncultured Pseudomonadota bacterium
AAACAAAGGGGTACGCCACTTCACTCTCAAACACAAGAATCAACTATAACTCTGTTGGATAATACTAAAAGCGCTATTGCAGGAACTTACTGAGCCAGCCGAAACGGCCATGCGAAAAGGCAGTTCGCGGAATTCCGGTATCGAATTAACAGACGTTTTGGTCTTGAAAGCATTTTACCAAGACTTATATTCGCATCGCCCCATACGTCTCCGCTACCCGGAAGGCTTCCGCAAAGGGCTGCGTTTTGCGGATAACCAGAAAAAAGAAAGCCAATTTTCAACTTAGTTTTTCTCAAATGACATTGACTCATCAGATATTTCACTGATTTCTGATTGAATAAGTGTATCGTGCATTCACCATTATCAAAGGTGAAAAATATCATCATCACTAATACTTGAACGCCATGAATTCATTGAACATCGCTATTGTCATGGATCCGGTCGAAAACATATTGATCAACCAAGATACAACATTTGCCTTGGCACTCGAAGCCCAGAACAGAGGCCACAAAATCTGGGTAATTGATATGAACGAGCTTATTATTGACCACACCAAGCCTTGCGGATTTGCTCGGCAAATCGTATTTAAGCGTGATCAGCCGTGTTACTCATGGAAATCCGAAAAAGAATATACCACCCTGGACGATTTCGATTATGTCCTTATGCGCAAAGACCCACCATTCGATGAAAAATTCTTTTTTGCCACGCATATACTGTCGCTGTGCCACAAAGCGATCGTTGTCAATCGCCCTGGTTCATTAAGAGATGCTCCAGAGAAATTATATGCCCTTAATTTTCCACAGATTAACCCACCATCTATAGTAACATCCGACGCCAGCAAAATTCGTCAGTTTCTGGATGAAAGCCCAAAAGGCATTATTGTCAAACCACTCAATCGATGCGGAGGATCTGGTATATTATATATTGACACCCATGACAAGAATTTCAATTCACTCATCGAGATGTCAACCCATGATGGGGTCGAATATATAATCGTTCAGCACTATTTACCGGAAATCAAAGCCGGTGATAAACGTGTGATTTGCGTGAACGGCAAACCTTGCGGAGCCATCGCCAGAATTCCGGACAAAGGGGAACATCGTGGCAATATCCATGTGGGAGCTAGTGTTGTGGTATACGAGCTGACAGAGCGTGATCAATGGTTACTTAATCAAATCGAGGAAAAACTTAGGGATGACGGGTTATATTTTGCCGGAATTGATATCATTGGGGATTATATCACCGAAATTAATGTAACCAGTCCAACCGGAATCCAAGAGATCCACCAGCTTGGAGGTGCCGATATCGCGAAAATATTTTGGGATCAATTGGATCAATTTAAATAAGAGAGTTGATGGCAATTGCTGCCAATCGCCAGCTGACACTTTAAAACCGAATATTGGCATCCTTGATAGACTGATTGACAAATTTTAAAAGTGTTTCTCGCGATGCGACACACCATCCTTCTTCATCTTTAGGCAGCAGAGGAACACAATGCTTTTCAAAAATATAATTCCTTGCTTTAAGTCGTCCGGCCTCCACCAGAAAATGACGTACTTCGTCAATAGACATTCTCTGCTTTTCCGCTTCCGCCGCCAAAAAACAATCATAGTCGGCAAGGCTTTTCATTGGCTTGGTCCACTTTTGTTCAACAGCTTTGGAAATAATCAGTGTTTTGGTTATTTTTTCGCTCATTTCAAAAAACTCATCCCAATATTTTTGTAACCAATCATTGGGGATCAATTTTCCTATTTCCTCTACATTCATTTTTATATTATGCACTACTTGATGTTGTTAATTTTGACTAAAAAATCTGATCTGAGCTTATAAAATCCTGATCTGGTTTATCCGAGTCAGGATTCTGCCTGCGATACATTTTGGCTTAACATTGCTTTGATAAACTTATCCAGATCACCATCAAGCACAGCGTTGACATTTGATGTCTCAACATTGGTTCGGTGATCTTTGACCAATTGATAAGGATGCAAGGTGTAACTCCGTACCTGACTTCCCCACGAGATACCTTTTTTCTGACTATGCACCTCATTCAACTCTGCCTGGCGTTTCTTTTCCTCATGTTCAAACAACATTGCTTTCAATACTTTCATGGCAGTCGCTTTATTTTTATGCTGAGAGCGTTCATTTTGACATTGAACCACTATATTGGTTGGCAAATGAGTAATCCGCACGGCGGAGTCAGTCACATTAACATGCTGTCCCCCGGCACCGCTTGACCGATAAGTGTCAATTCTGAGCTCGCTTTCATTGATCACTATATCAATATCATCTTCAATATCGGGATAGACAAATACTGACGCGAACGAGGTATGCCGTCTCTTATTGGAATCAAAAGGAGAAATGCGGACCAATCGATGAACTCCAAGTTCCGCTTTCAATTGACCATATACATATGAGCCTTCAATACTGATTGTAACTGATTTTATGCCTGCTTCATCGCCCGCCTGAAAATCCAGAACGCGCACTTTAGTGCCATTCGTTTCAGCCCATCGACTATACATACGATAAAGCATTTCAGCCCAATCCATCGATTCGGTCCCCCCGGCACCTGAGTTAATCGTCAGAATACCACCACATTTATCCTGAGGACCACCAAGCAGATGATCAAGCTCGAAAGACCGGATATTTTTTTCATTCTTTTTTAGAAGTGACGCGACTTCGATTTTCAAGTCCTCCTCCTCCTCCATTTCCAGCAATTCAAGCGCTGACTCAGCTTCTTGTTTTAAATTAACGATTGCTTCCCAACGTTTAATAAGCGATTTTATCTCAGTCACTCGCTTCAAAGTCGGGGTTCTTTCATCGGTATGCAATTGCCAAAAGACTTCCTGGGCAGTCTGAAATTCCAGTTGATCAAGTTCGCTCTCTTTTTTTTCTAATTCAAAGATAGCCTTGGAGAGCCTCGATTCTTGTTTCCAATGTTCGGTATTTGTTTTTCATTTCATCAATTGTCATAGTCCACCTTTTATTCGCTCTTATAGCATGGTCTAACGTGATATTAAATGATCTTTAAATAGTAGCCCTTTGGATCAAATCAACAGTGCAATTTCAGCTCATGGGAAGAGAAATCTATGATAATTATTAAAATAAATACTATTATGATATTGATTTTAAAACAATAAGTGAATTCTCCTTGAAAATTTGATGATTCAAGGCCCTTAATGTTGGTTTTGATATTGGCTTGAATACATGGACTTGCAGTGGTTTCAAATTAGACAGGTCTTAGTCATTTGGCAAGTTAGCTATAAGAAAATGTCGACTCACAAGGGAATGATCAGTGTCTGATATGTGAAATCCGTTATAATTTGAATCTCTGTTATGGAGAAAGTTTGGAGGGAGAGTATACGATCCGAGGTGGCCTATTTTATCATATTACGGTTGAGATTCTCTTTGGAGACTTGCAAAAACCATTTGTCTCCCAGGGAAGTTCTTTTAAGGTCGCACATATGAATGCGACCTTGGAGAACTCAAAATTATAGTTGGTCTGAATGCTTTGCCAAATAATCAGCCACACCATCCGGTGACCCCTTCATCCCCTCTTTACCTTTGGTCCACCCTGCCGGACATACCTCACCATGTTCTTCTGTAAACTGGAGCGCGTCGATCATTCTCAACATTTCATCGATATTTCGGCCTAAGGGTAAGTTATTGACAATTTGGTGCTGCACAACTCCTTCTCGGTCAATTAAAAAAGACCCCCGAAGAGCGACTTGATCACTGAACAATACATCGTAGTCACGAGCAATTGATTTGTTAAGATCCGCAACCAGTGGATATTGTATCTGGCCTATACCACCATCGTTAAGCAATGTATTTTTCCACGCCAAATGAGTGTATTGAGAATCAACAGAAACACCAATCACTTCAACATTTCGCCTTTTGAACTCCGGGAGTCGTTTGTCAAACGCAATGATTTCAGAAGGGCAAACAAAAGTGAAATCCAGCGGATAGAAGAAAAGCACCACATATTTCCCTTCAAAACTCGAAAGACTTAACTCTTTGATTTCATTATTTGGGAATACGGCCAGGGATGTAAAATCAGGGGCTGGTTTTGATACAAGTACGCTCATTGTTTTCTCCTTTATCTAGGGTTGATAAACTCCCTTTAAAATAAATGCGTATTTTAGCAAACTGCTAAATATTAGCATATCCACAATCACATGAAGGTACTATTCACAAAAGAGAGTTAAAATGCGAATATTGATATAGGATTAAAATAGTCCCTCACAAGAAAATTATCAACCCTCAAAATAAAAATAACTACGAGCTGTACATAATCAGTTTAAGAACTATTCTTCAATTGATCATTAATGGTTTCAATAAGAGAGCGCTTTCTTAGCAAGATTTTTTCAGACGCTGTCAGCAAATGGTTTTCAT
>CAZJUM010000197.1:0-4362 GCA_964549175.1 uncultured Pseudomonadota bacterium
TTTCGGGTTTCGGACATGAAAACGGATAGGCAATAATAGAATAGTATCAATTCATGTGCGAATGACTGTAGGAGGATTGGCCAAAGAAGGAAAAGCCATTGTTATGGTCTCCAGCGATTTACGAGAGTTGATGATGGTTTGTGATCGCATTGCCGTTATGTCTGCCGGTAAACTGGTAGACTCATTCGTGAGAAATGAATGGAGCCAGGAAAAAATCTTATCCGCCGCGTTTAGTGAATATGTTATCTCAAATAACGCATAAGTGATATCAGTTTAACTGACTCGATGAAAAGCATAGTGCTGGGGGAAAACTATAATGAAGACAAAATTACAAGCAAATGGCGATACAATATCTGGCCAATTGAGTTCCGAGAAAAAATTCGACGTTTTTCGAATCCTGTTAAACTACGCCGGATTTCTGGTCGTTTTGCTTGGAATGATTCTTTTTTTTAGTTTTACCAGTAAGTATTTTTTTACTGTTCAAACTTTAAATATCATCGCCAATCAAGTTCCTGAATTGACTGTTATCGCGGTGGGAATGACCTTTGTATTGATTATTGCCGGAATCGATCTCTCAGTGGGGTCGGTAATGGCATTAAGTGGAATGGTTATCAGCATAGCAATCGTTGATTGGCAGTGGAGTTTTCCTATCTCAATTTTATTGGGGTTGGCTGTCGGATTAATCTGTGGGCTGATCAATGGGGTAATTACGGTTACCTGGGCTATTCCGTCGTTTATTGTTACTTTAGGAATGCTCGAAATGGCTCGCGGAGCTGCTTTTTTAGTTACCAACTCCCGAACGAAATATATTGGTGTTGGCGTTGACAGCATTAGCGCACCATGGATTTTTGGCGTTTCATCCCGCCCTACTGGTCGTGATTGGTGCCCAGCTGGTGTTATCCTACAGTGTATTTGGTCGTTATATGGTAGGAATCGGCACGAATGAAGAGGCCATGTGACTTACAGGAATCAATCCCAAACCCACTAAAGTACTTGTATTTTCATTGGTTGGATTGTTATGTGCGTTAGGAGCTGTTTTTCATATCTCCAAGTTGGAAGCAGCTGATCCAAATGCCGGAGCTGGCTTGGAACTCCAAGCAATCGCCGCCGTCGTTATCGGTGGTACGAGTTTAATGGGTGGTCGCGGATCTGTTATTACAACTTTTATCGGCGTTTTGATCATATCCATTTTAGAGGCCGGGTTGGCTCAAATAGGGGGCATCAGAACCCACGAAACGTTTTATCACCGGACTTGTAATTGTGGTAGCTGTTATTTTTGATATCTATCGAAATCGCTTAAACTCAAGCAGCTAATCAAACAACACTCATTTTTTTAATTGATTTAGGTTCTGTATTCATGGCGTTGACAAACTGCCGAAACGCCCTAAACACAGCCGGAAAACACATCTAAAAATTGATCAACCCTTATAGCACATTTCGAGACAACTTGAGCTAAGTATTTTGGAGACTCATGACCGTAAATATTGTCGTATTGGGTAGTATCAACATGGACCTGGTGATTCAAACGCCGCATCATCCAAAGATCGGGGAAACTATCAAAGGTTCCGGTTTTCATATGATCCCCGGAGGTAAAGGAGCCAATCAGGCCGTGGCGATTGTTCGAAATGGGTTTTTTCCCCGCTTTATCGGTTGCGTTGGAAGCGATGGGTTTGGATCTGAACTATTCGAATTGCTAAGCAATGAAGGGATTGATACCGAACATGTCCGAAAACTCGATCAGAAAGCCACAGGCGTCGCGTTGATTATCGTTGATGCGCAAAGTCGCAATACAATTGTGATATCGCCGGGAGCTAACGAACTGATCTCACCGGAACAAGTCGATCAAGCGGCTGACGATATCGCCACGGCTGATTTGTTTATTTGTCAGTTGGAAACCAATTTTGAGGCGGTTGAAAAATCCATTGCCATCGCCCACAAACACGGGACAAAAATTATTTTGAATCCCGCTCCGGTTAGGGAGTTATCTTCGAGTTTATTATGCCAAGTTGATTTTCTCATACCTAATGAAATCGAAGCCAGTATGCTCACCGGAATTAATGTCAAAGATTTGGATAGTGCTTATGAAGCGGGTCAACACTTGATTCAAAAAGGCGTCGACCATGTCTTGATCACCTTGGGCAAACTGGGTGTTGTCATTCTTACAAAAAATCTACGACTCCATCTGGTCGCTCATCAAGTTCAAGCCATCGATACCACAGCAGCAGGTGATACATTTGTGGGAAATTTTGCCGTGGTATTGGGACAAGGTCGGGATATTCAGCAAGCGGTCAGGCACGCTCAGTCCGCGGCAGCATTAAGTGTTACCAAACTAGGCGCTCAATCTTCCATTCCATTTTCCCAAGAGATCAATTCATTTATTAATCACTCATTAGAGAGTTAGAATGAAGAAAGCAGGATTGCTTAATCCGGATCTTTCAAAAACAATTGCTTCGCTCGGTCATACAGACACACTATGTATCGCGGATGCCGGTCTGCCGATCAGCTGATAGCAATCGCATCGATCTGGCATTAACGCGTGGTATTCCAAGGTTTTTGGATGTACTGACGGCAATCCAAAAGGAAATGGCTATTGAATCAGTTACCCTGGCCACTGAAATCCTGGAGAATAGTCCCGAAATATATGCTCAAATCGAATCAAACCTCAACTCTTTTTCTATTCAATACGTATCCCACGAACATTTCAAAGAGCTGCTCACCAAGACCAAAGGCATTGTGCGAACCGGAGAATGTACGCCATATGCCAACATCATTTTGTCTTCAGGGGTGAATTTTTAATGTCAGCAATTGGTGGAAACGAGGAAAAGCCAAATGGCTTATCCATCATAACATAAGTTGATTTTTTGGATAGTGTCAAAATTTCAGCTGAAGCAGTAGGAATTAAAAGGTAAGAGAAACTCGAATTCAAACTCTCAGCGTCCGCTCATTTTTGATCAAAGGATTTCCGTCATGGCGACAATGAAGGAAGTGGCTGAATTAAGCGGTGTGTCAGTCACCACTGTCTCACATGTGATCAACAACACCCGATTTGTCAGCGAACAAATCGTCGCGCGAGTCAATGGAGCCATAGAAAAATTGAATTATGTCCCCAGTGTCGTGGCGCGTAGCCTAAAAAACAATCAGTCCAAATCAATCGGTATGTTGGTTCCCAACAACTCCATTCCTTTTTTTGCCGATCTAATCTGGGGGATTGAAGACATCTGTTACCACCAAGACTACAGCGTCATTCTTTGCAATACTGACGATAACCGGAAAAAACAAATAAAATATCTGGAAGTTCTGATAGCCAAGCAAATCGATGGATTGATTGTAGTCGCTTCAGGAGTGGAAGACAACTTGGTGGATTTGCTTTCGAAGCAATCCATTCCGATTTCTATCGTTGACCGTGAAATCCCCGGACTGGAAGCCGACCGTTTTGCCGCAGACAATGAATTGGGCGGATTCCTCGCGACTAAACACCTCATCAAATTGGGCCATGAAAAAATCGGATGTATCAGCGGTCCGACGGACTTGAAACCCAGTATAGGACGTGTATTCGGATTTAAACGTGCCTTACGAAATCATGGACTAGAGCTGAATCCCAATTGGTTACGACAAAGTGATTTTAAAAGTAAAGGAGGGTATGAGGCAATGAATCACATTCTTAATCAGAAGCAACATCCCTCGGCTATTTTTGCCTGCAATGATTTGATGGCTTTCGGAAGTCTCAGTGCCGCCTATGAAAGGCAAATTAGCATTCCCAAGCAGCTATCAATTATCGGATATGACGATATTTTATTAGCGTCATATTCTTGCCCACCCTTAACAACTATTATGCAGCCCAGTCACGAACTTGGTGTAATGGCTGCTCAAGCGCTACTGGATCGTGTTAAAGATGATCAAATGCCCAGACAGAATACAGGGTTGGAACCCCATTTAGTCGTCAGGAAATCAACTGAAAAGATCGGATAGAACATTGATGATATTAACTTGCCTCCGGTGCTGATGCGGTGATTTCCCTTTCCAAAAGGTTTTGGAGTACATTTCTATATACTAATCGTATATCACGATGAAACTCATCGCTGTGAAACCTCCCCATAACTTCATCAGGGGAATATCCAGAAAACCTGAATTTATGAATATTATAACCTGAGTTCGATATAACCACGCCGCTATCGGCAACTGAGTTCGAAACATTGATTTTCGAACTCAGTATATTCGACAATCCAAGTATAGATTGTCATCCGAGACTTGTTAAACAGAACTGTAACTGTTCAGCTAATTTCTCTCTGGTGGCTCCATAATCTCGAAGAGCTATGGAGCCTGTATGATTTTACATTAAGACTCCGCAAGGCTACGCCATTA
>CAZJUM010000198.1:0-4362 GCA_964549175.1 uncultured Pseudomonadota bacterium
AGCTGGTACTACGGAGTTTGCCGCTGAAGCCACTTCGGTACCGATAAAGGTTACCAGGGCTTCGCGGTTAAGAGCATGGGCTACTGCCTGACGGATGCGGATATCATCGAAGGGTTTTTGCGACGTGTTCAGATGAAGGTTGCGCAGCTCACCCAGTCCAAAAACATCTACAACGGTATTCTTCTTTTTTGCCTGTGTTTTTACCCAACGCGCTTCACGTCTGCCGTAAAAAAGATCGACTTCATCTTTTTCAAAGGCAAGTTCCCTGGTCGCTTCATCAGGCATATAGCGATAGTTAATCGTGTCAATAGCAGGTTTACCACGAAAATATTTGTCATTGGCTTTTAATTCAATAAAGCGTTTTGACTGGTATTGTGAAAAGGCAAAAGGACCGGTGCCGACCGGGTTCATGGCTGCCTGGTCGCCAGACTTGTCCCAGGCTTTTTTGGACAGGATAAATCCGCCGTGGTAGTTCACCACTGCCCCGAGAAAGAAAGGGACTTTCTGGTTGAGAGTGATTTTAACAGTGTACGGATCTACAGCGACAATGGATTCAACCGCACTGTATTCCTTGTAGGCCGAAGATGTTTTCTTTTCTGCGGCTTTCTGTAGAGAAAACACCACATCCTCTGCAGTCAGCTCGCCATAGTCTCCGTGAAACTGGACGCCTTTTCGTAGCTTAAAAGTCCAGACAAGCTTGTCGTCCGAGACTTCCCAGCTCTCTGCAAGGTCAGGCTCGATTGCGTTGAGGTCAGCAGTTCCCGGTTTGAAACGCACAAGACCATTAAATATCATGGGGAAAATGATTTTGTCCTGGGATTTGGTCGACATGTGAGGATCAAGGGAAATAGCATCACTGCCCAGTGTTCCTATTCTGAGAATTTTTTCGGCAAAACCCGGCGTGGCTAAACCCACGATGATTAGCAGCGAAAGAATACAAACCGATAAGCCATTTTTCTTAAACATAATTTTTCCTCCCTTTTGGTTGCAGATGTGAAACATTGCATTGATCCGCCATTACCTTTCTCAAAAAAACATATTGGCGGACAACCTACTGGAACTATATAATTTTTGATAATTACGGTGCTTTGTGTTTGCAAAAAAGGTTGAGGCGCGATTGATATAGGCATGAAGACAAGCAAATTGCTTGCCAAAGAAAGCGGACTGCGAATTAATCCAGTTTGTGATCTTTGAGTTTTCTCCAGAGCGTGGTACGGGCGATCCCGAGTTGTTTGGACATGCACTTGATGGAGCTGTTGCAGCTATCTTTTGAATGTCTTAGAAAAAATTTTTCAGCGATTTTCATCGACTCGGAGAGGGTATTGCTACCATCAATGCGCAACAGGCTACCGGCATCCGCACAAGATGAATTACCCTGGACAGGGTCACAGCAGGCGTTTAAAACATCCTTCAGATAGCTGATGTCATGAAGTCTGTTCCGGTCGCAAAGGCATGCAAACCGGGCTGCAATGCCCTGAAGCTCCCTAAGGTTCCCTTTGAAAGGCATACCGGTTAACAAGACCTTAACATCCCATGGAAGCGGAAACATCAACTTTGCGAGCTTTGAATCATTTGCTTTGAGAAAATGCTCAAGTAACAAAGGGATATCCGATGCCCTCTCCGCTAATGTGGGAAGTTTAATATAAAGGATGCTTAACCGGTAGAATAGATCTTGGCGCAGCAGGTTCTGCCTGGAAATATCATTAGGCTCCCGGTTGCAGGCGGCAATGATTCGGATATCCACCGGTATGACTTCATTGCCTCCGACGCGGATGAATTCGCTTTCCTGGAGAAGCCTCAAGAGTTTTGCCTGCAACGTGGTTGACAATGAATCGACTTCGTCAAGGAACAGAGTCCCCAGGTGCGCCTGGTCCACGAGCCCCTGTTTTCCCTGTGCGCTGGCCCCGGTAAAAGCCCCTTTTACATACCCGAACAGTTCACTCTCCATTAGTTCGGAAGGCAGGGTGGCGCAGTTGATAGCCACAAAGGGAAACCGTTTTCTGGAACTTTTGTTGTGGATGGCTTGTGCAAAAAGCTCCTTACCGGTCCCGGTTGCTCCATAAATTAGAACGGGGAACGGTGAAGCGGCATACAGCCTGGCGTGCTGTTTACATTGTATGATGGCAGGGGCATCTCCTAATATGTTCCGAAACGTATACTTAGCACGAAACCCCCGATAGCGCATTTTCTGGCGGATACGGGTATCCATGGCTGCAATATCTTTCACGGTTTTTACCATGAGGATACTCCCCGCAGTATTGGACCCTACGAACACCGGATGGATCTGAACAAGTATCTGTTCACCTTTTAGTTCCCCGATGATTTCTTGGTTAGATCTATCGCCGAAATTCTCTTTATTGATGAAATCAAAGACATCCAAAATGGGTCGTCCAGCAATATCCTGGGCATTGAGCTCAAGCTTCTGCTCTGCGACATTGTTGGTAAAGGTAACGAATTGATTGTTATCAACAAAAATAACGCTGTCCTGACTTTCCTGTGATATGATTTCGAGCTGGGAGACCTTCTCTTCAAGTGACTGGTTGTATCGGTGTGTTTCCAGGGCACGGAACAAAGCATCATGAAAAATGTCATGATCTGAAAAGAGAAATACCGGTTTGAGGCCATATTCCCTGGCAATTTGAAAGGTGTAACTACCGCTGACGACGATAGAGTGCCCTGTCTGTTTAGCTTTCAGGCAAATGGTCCTATAATCCTCAAGTTGATTAGCATAATAGATATCGATAGTTAGGTTGGTTAATCTTTCATAAAAGCCGACATCATGCTTTTCTTCAACCGGGGAGATGAAAGCAACCCGGTTTGTAATTTCTCTAGCCTTAAGAAATGCTTTGATAATTGCCTTCGGGCCAGCTCTGAATGGGATGATCTTGTTCCTGTCTATCCCAGTCATCTCTTTAGCGGTGACAATACCGACAATAATGATGTCGTGGCTTACCCTCTCGAAACTTTTTGAAACGTTTTCCAAAGGATGATCCGGTGACGATGTGATGTATTTTACGCCTTTAGTTTTCGGCATATATTGATAGTAGAGGAAGTGTGCACTGTTCAGGTATTCTTCAGCCACCTCCTGGCAGGGCTGCAGGATTTTTGGATAGCCAATAACAGTTATGTTGGCTTTTTTTTTGTACATGGGAAATTCCTTGAGGCGGCTATTGTTTCAAATGAAGGACATCCGTATCATTGTTGAAACTTGACGGAAGAGGGGCCTATTGTCAAGAGAAGCTTAAAAAAATATGGCTTAGGAAGTGGTGTTGCCGGATACGGCTACGACAGTTGATTGTAATCGTGTCAAGGTCATTTGGCTCGCAGGGCTTAAATTGCAACCGGTATCAGTTGGTCAAGCAATCCGCTATTGCCTTATAAAACAAGGCTGTACAAAGCTTACCAAAGCCTAACTGCAATTGCACCCTGTTCCAGATTCCTGCTATTAAAACGTACCGACCTATCTGCTTAAAAAAAGTTGTATTTTCATCTATCAGGCCGTAATCATGTTCCCCGGCCAATAAAGTAAAACCGAAACCCAAAATAAGAATTTAAATTGCAGCGAGAGCGGGGTTCCTGAGCAAAAATCGGGGATCTGTGCGGATATAATTTGCGGCGTTGCAGTGCTCAATTTTTTTCTCTTGCTTGAGTGCGGTTTCTATAACTTTGAATGCATCCGGATATCGTTGAACCGATTCCAATCGACCGGCGCATTTTGCCTGCCGGTAACTATCATGAAACAGACTACGAGGCTCACCAGGTATTTGATATCGATATATCTTGGGTGGTGACCGAATATCGTTGCTCAGGTACTTGAAGATGACTGCGGCAAACGGTATGTGGCCCCTTTACCGGAAGTGGTGACCAAAGCCGTTCAGTATGGTATCGGGATTTGATCAAACAAGGTGAAATTGAATGCCCGGTGCCGACCCGGCCCAGGAAAAACGGCAAAAGAGGCCGGATCAAAAAATCAAAGTCCCGTAATTTGTTGGAGCGGTTGAGGGATTTTGAGGATCATGTCCTCAGATTGATGGAAAATGAACATGTCGCGTTTTCTAATAATTTGGGTGCAAACGATATTCGGATGACCAAAGTTCAGCAGAAGATCTCCGGCTGTTTCCGATCAACTGAGGGGGCAACAATATTGTGTCGAATCCGTAGCTATTTGTCGACCTGTCGCAAACAAGGCATTACAGCAAGTCGTGCCCTGGAACTGTTGTTCAACGGTGGGTTGCCGGAATTTGAAAACAAGAGTAGTACTTTTAATGTGGATTACGCTGAATAGTTACAAATTTCTTTACTTCGAGCTAACGTTTAAATCAGGGGCGCGGTTTTTTTGCGCCCCTTGTATTTTTTTGTTGG
>CAZJUM010000199.1:0-4342 GCA_964549175.1 uncultured Pseudomonadota bacterium
ATATTTCGAAGATACCATCTTAGAAAATTTTGGTGTTGATCCGATGATAATCCGACACTTAATTGTGGCTTTGTCATGAAATTCAGGTCGTTTGGAAACTTGCACTTTTTTCTTCTTTTCTCATACGACTCCCCGAACCATTTTCGGGAACAAACAAACGTTTGTCTACCAAGCTATAGCCTTTCGATGATGCATATCCTGTCCTCCGCTGTGTGGTTGCCTCCGAGTGATGACAGAACTTGCTATCTGTAAGCGTCGTTTTGTCCAGCATTCAGTGCATTAAGTATCGTTGTGGTTTTACTTAGATCAGAGATGACATATTTTGAATCTATTTCATATTCATCTAAATCCTCTTGCTTGAATTTTCCTGTGCCAACTAGTAAAAATGCCATATCAGCATTTCTCGCACCAACAATATCAGTTGAGGCATCATCTCCTATGACTAATACTTCCTTTTTTTTAAGCTCCATCGAACTTAAAGCATTCCGAAACATCATGGGAGCAGGTTTCCCGGTAATCACGGCCTTCTGCTTCGTGATACTCTCAAAAGCTATCGTAAAAGCACCACTATCGAGCCAAGTTTTTCCTTCACGAAAGAAAAAGGGGTTGCGATGAAAGGTAATCAGTTGTGCACCGTTTCTCATATAGTTAAATACTCGATTCAAGACCGCGTAGTTAAATGCTTCACCCAAATCCCCCAAGACAACAAAAGCGGGGTTTTCCTTCGTCTGCTTAACCTCGGAAAACTGAGCTTTTAGACCCTCTGGGATG
Source organism: uncultured Pseudomonadota bacterium (assembly GCA_964549175.1). GTDB lineage: Bacteria > SAR324 > SAR324 > XYD2-FULL-50-16 > XYD2-FULL-50-16 > CAZJUM01. The sequence continues at coordinate 772 of CAZJUM010000199.1, forward strand.
GCCAAAAACCCCGCGCTATCAGGATAGGTCTGATGGACAAACCGAATACATGCGGTCACTGAAGTCATGATTTCACTACTTTGAATATCAAATCCCAATTCACTTAACATCGAACTTAATTGTTCAGACGTTCTACCAGTAGTGTTAGTAACAAAGCGCAGTAAAACTCCCACTTTGCGCAAAATAGCAATAGCGTCAATTGCTCCGGGAAGAGACCGATTGTTGAAAATCAATGTTCCATCAATATCAAAGATAACGCCTTTTACTTTGTTATTCCTATTCATAGGGAGGTACTCCTACATGCCCAGAAGATCATCAAACCAGCATAAAACCCTAAAAAATATGCTGATAAAACGCTCATTGACGGATTTAAATATTCGGTTGCCAATACTTAGTCGGTCCTGAAAAATGATTTTCGATAAAGCCGTTGAGGTGAGTTTTCCGCTAAATCTATGGGTAAAAAGCGGTGGTGTTAAAAATCTATCAATAACTTAGTTGTTCACGCTCTTTGTTGATAAAAAACCGTCAATAAAATATGAAAAAATAAATCCATTTCCCTAAATTCTCTGATATTTGTGTAGGGATTCGTTGATTTGCTAGAGCAATATCAATAGCTTGTGTGGGAGCAAATGAGTACATCCTCGCCCCAAACGAAAAATTTCCTTGTAAATATCCTGTCAAACAGGGAAAAACGAATCCACCAAAATAGCCAGAAGAGACTTTTGACAGAATTCGGAGAATGTGGGTGATCAACATGCGCCTCTGCTACGTGCGCTGTCGCACAATTCTCGGAAAACTCGTGAGAAATTCACTGATATAGCGGAAACTTGTAGTGACCCGAAGTTCGCTGGCGGAGAGACGGGGATTCGAACCCCGGGTACCCTTGCGAGTACAACAGATTAGCAATCTGCCCCATTCGGCCTCTCTGGCATCTCTCCGTCTGATAATCGTTTCTTTTGATCCCTGTGATTGATCTGAATTTCGTAATGGTTAGTTGTCTTAATATACTCTAACAAATGGGGAGCCGCTAAAACTAAACGCGATTATAAAGCAACTCAATGGTATGCCGAGCTATGTTATAATTGCGTTCATTAGGTGGTTGCGGTGCTGGAAGAGGGAGGGGGATTCGAACCCCCGAAGCTTACACTTAACGGTTTTCAAGACCGCCGGATTCAACCACTCTCCCATCCCTCCTAGTGGTGGTAAACCCTACTTTTTGGCATTTAATTTTGTCAAGCCTTTCATATCAAGAATTAGCGCTTTTGGAATTCTTAGTGGTCCGCCTCTGTCTGGTAGTTCTCTAAAACCGCGATTAGTGACCACCCTGCGACAATTCCGGAGGCATTCAGGGTATGCACAAACTGAGTCGCCCCCGTGGCTTGAATTTAATATGGCGCATCGGGCTTGAAGTCAGTACAAAGAGAACAACTATCGCAGTTTAAAATAAACTATTAGGGCAATAACCAGCAATGAAACGGCTTTGAGATGATTACTCCAAATCACTTTGTTGTTAACCTGATGAGGACTGGTAAATTTATCTTCATTGGGTATTTTCCCCAGACCTATTTTAATCAGAAAATGATGCCAAATCGATCGTATACCATGATCTTCCTCTCGATAAGTAATCATGTGTTGATGATGGTGATGGTAAGGCGCGCGATAAAAAAAACGATTTTTTTCCGCCCATTCGCGGCCTCTAATCATAAGGGCAATTTTGAACCACACTCTTTGAATAACGGTACTTAGAGCAGCCAGCACAAAGGTCCAACCAACAATTGGCAGATAGAATTCGGCTTTCACAAAGACAAACATCGTACATACGGAAGCGCCAAATCCCAGGGAGCCAATGTCCCCCATATATATAGAAGCGGGTGGCGAATTAAATTTTAAAAAGGCGATGCACGCGGCAATAATCGCAATCGCGAAAATCACCACCTCTTTAATATCATTTGAGATAAAGACGATCTTAAGGCGCTCACTCCACCCCGCGTCTCCGGCAATATAAGCCGCTGCCGCGACAAAAACCGAGCAGGTAACAATTGGTACAGCGGCTAAAGAATCCAGACCGTCGGCTAAGTTTACCGCATTGGCACCCGCAACAATAACTAATATGATAAACGGTATAAAGATCATTGGCGGAATATGTGGAAACCATGTCTTTAGTGGGACCCCCGGAATTAGTACATGCCCGTCCAATCCGTCAGACAATAAAAAAATACCAGCGACCATTGCTCCGGTTACCAAAAACTCAAAAATTAAGCGAACAATCCCTGAAACCCCGTCAGCTTTGTCTGTGTGTCTTTTTTTCGCGGCCTTTCCCACCTCAACCTTTCGCTTATTAAACACCTTCGCGATATCGTCAATGGCGCCGATTAGAGAAAACGCTGAAATGATAATCAACAACGCCACCGTATATTTATTGATCCATGCCCATAATAAAGTAGAGACCACGACGGAAGGGATTAAGACAATTCCTCCCATAATAGGAGTGGCACCTGAATAGGGACCCGTTACAGCTTGTTCTTTAGTAAAATCGGATGTGACTCCCTCGCGGCGGAATAAACGAATAACTTTTGGAATAAAAAAATTGATCAGAAAATAGGTGGTGAGATAAGTCAAACCACTTCGAAAAAAGACGGATTTAAAAATTTGATACGGAATCAGAAAATACAATAGTTCAGCTAACATCGAACGGCCTTCAAAAAGGTTCCTCTTTTAGATGGGGGAAAAACGGCTCTACCCGGGTCACAGTTGTATTTATCAAAAGCTGCTGAACTGCCCGCTGATAAAAGGATTGTTCTGCTTTTCCGAACCGATGGTTGTCATGGGTCCGTGGCCGGGATAAACGACAATATTATCGTCCAAAATCATCAGTTTCTTTTGAATTGATTCTATTAGTGTTGCGGACGATCCTCCCGGAAGATCCGTTCTTCCGACACTTCCGGCAAATAATGTATCACCGGCAAATAAATGGTGTTGCGCCAATAAGCAAATGCCACCGGGTGTGTGACCGGGTGTTTCAATAACAGCTAAAGAAAGCGTTCCGATCCGGATGGAGTCCGCTTCGCTAATATATTGATCTACCTTCGGAGTCTCACCGCCTCCAAACCCGAACATTGTTTGACTGGCTTTTAATCCGCTTAAAATGATTTCCTCATTTTTATGAATTAAAAACGGAACATTTCGTTCTTTCTGAATATCCGACACGGCTGAAACATGATCAATATGAACGTGGGTGTTGATTAAATGTTTAAGCGTTAATCCCTCATCATCGACAATATCTAATATTTTAAGTGGCTCATCCCCAGCATCGATAATGACTGCCTCTTTGGTTTCAGGGCAAGCAATCACATAACAATTGGTCATTAATGGGGAAACGGGAATTGTCTTTATTATCATGGCTAACCGGTAAAGGAGAGGGTTTGAGAAAGTGTCGGCTGAGACCGCGGAACAAGTGCTTTAAACGCTAATAAAATGGCCTTTTTTTCATGAAACCGTCAATTGAATTTTATGATTATCGTAACTGTTCAGCTAATTTCTCTCTGGTGGCTCCATAGTCTCGAAGAGCTAT
>CAZJUM010000200.1:0-4317 GCA_964549175.1 uncultured Pseudomonadota bacterium
TCCGCTTTTAAAGCCCAGGGTGGCTCCGTAATGGCGTAGCCTTGCGGAGTCTTAATGTAAAATCATACAGACTCCATAGCTCTTCGAGGCTATGGAGCCACCAGAGAGAAATTATCTGAACAGTTACCAATATACTTAATCGATTCTTAATGCTGCAAATTAAATCCCGTGGCAGATAAAATTCTTTGCATTCAATTATCCCAAATCGGCGATGTTTTGATGAATACACCTGCCATCCGCGCGTTAGCCAAAGCCAAACCCGATGCGGGAATCCATATTCTGACACAAATACCATCGGACCAGATATTTGAATTTAGTCCTTACGTTTCCAAAGTCCACGTTTTCCCCCAAAAAGGGTCAATCCAGACAGCGATCAGCCTGACTCGTCGTTTAAGAAATGAATCCTATTCCATCGTCGTTGATTTTCAAGGACTCCCCAAAACGGCTGTTCTAAGTCGATTAATCGGAGTTCCCACCCGAATTGGGCACAATTTTCGAGGACGCGCTTTTTGGTATACTCATTCGGTTAATGCCCCCGGTGAATTGGTTTACTCCGCTCAAGCCAAGTTATTTATCTTAACGGCGTTGAATATCAAATCAGATGATCTCAAATTGGATTTTTTTACAGGAGAAGAAGACCAGCTGACTGCCGCGAACATACTGAAAAATTTGAATGTTGATCCGGACCGACTGCTCATTTCTGTTTCTCCGGTGTCCAGAAAAGCTTACAAAGTCTGGCCAGCTCAAAAATTCGCTAAAGTGTGTGACTATTTGATTCAAGAGTACAAAGCTCAGATTCTTTTTCTTTGGGGGCCCGGCGAATATCATTTCATCCAAAGTGTCAGAAACCACATGAGGAACAATTCTCTTCCCGATTACAATATCCCATCAATCAGGGAAACTGTCGCTCTACTGGAAAAGTCCGATCTACATTTTGGCAATGATAATGGTCCCATGCATTTTGCTTACGCTGCGGGAATTCCCACAGTGGCTATATTTGGACGACCCGCCATGGAAAATTGGCTGCCATTAAACAATAAGAAACATTTGGGAATTGAATATAATCCGGGCTGCAAACTGACATGTACTTATCCGGAATGCGGGTTGGAGTGTTTGGATATTAATTGGGAGAGTGTAACTAACTTGATTGAGACCCAAATTTCAAATACTTCCGGAGCCAGGACTAAAAATATGGAATGATAAACACCACGGATCCGAATGCCGTTGGGATAATGGTTAAATTTCCGCGGCATGCGACCTTCACCAAAGATCGAGTGATTCATCTCAATAGAAGACTGTAATCACAAGTGGTTTTACTTGATCACATTGCGGCGGCTTCCTCTGAGATATTCCGGTTTATCAAGGACTGCCCACCAGCCATTGATTAGATCCATATCATTCGGGGAAGGCGCCAACAAAGCGGAAATCAACAATAATACCCTCCCCAACATTATAAAACGATGGGGAGGTGTTCAAGACAAATTAAAAGGTATTACCCGGTGGATAATCCATGGTGTTTTCCATATTGATATTCGCCTCGGAGAATTCCTCTATATCTGTATAGAATAGGGCTCCGGCGTCAATTTCTCGCTCTTCAATAAAATCGATAAGCGGTTTTACGCTTTCGCATTTATCCATCCAAGGCCCCAGGAAAAAAATAAATCCCAAACAGAGTCCGAAAGAGACAATAAGCTGAATAATACCTTTCGCCATTGAGTTTAAACTCCAACAACCGTTGATTAAATAGTCGCTGTAATCTCCGGGAATATCAGATAAAACATCACATAAGCCATACCCAGGGTTAAAGCTAAGTTAAAGCTTTGTCCGAATACATAAAGGATCAATGGTTTTCCGCCTTTGAAATAAGCCTTTAACTCTCGGAAGTTCGTGGCTAATCCGATACTGACAAAAGCCAAACAGAAAAACCAACCTCGACCGATTTTTGAAAATCCTCGAATGGCGCCATGATCAATGACAACGTAGCCCAGATCTTTACCAAATGATTGATATGTAATTGAGAAGAGAATTGAAGCGACGATGAAACCAATTACAAACTTTGGAAAACGATGCCAAATCTCCATTTTCCCCACTTTTTGATCCGGATCCTTATCAACTTTTGCCACCCAGTAAACCGCGACAAAAAACGCGATCACACCAATGAGAACGTTTTGGATCATCTTAATGGTGGCGGCAACATATAGTGCCTGATCACTTAAAAACGCTCCTGCCGCCGCGACAGCGCCAGTAGCATCGATTGTTCCGCCCATCCAGGCACCGCCCAGCACATGAGGCATACCAACCGCTTTGATAAAAATTGGCATCACAATCATCATGATTGAGGTAAAAACCAAGGAAAGACCAATTGCTAAAGTCAGTTCTTCTTTTTTCGCTCGACATGCTGACGCGACCGCTATCGCAGCGGAAACACCACAAACTGACATGTCTGCGGAAATGGTAATATTCAAGGTTTTGGAGGTTACCTTAATAAATTTTTGTCCGACATAGTAAGTGGTCAGCAGTACTATTGGTGTTACAACCCAGGCCACGAAAATCCCGGGAATACCGATGGACAAAATCTTTCCAAATAATATTTCAGCGCCAAGCAATACCAACCCCGTTTTGATATAATATTCCGTTTGAACAGCCGGCATCGCCCATTTGGGAGTACCAACAGTGTTGCTGATAATCATTCCAAACAAAATAGCCCAGGCAGCATACCCAATGCCGTAGTGTTTCATGACGGAGTTTCCGGCCGCTAAATAAGCAATCACAGCAAGTAGAAATACAAAGGTAAATCCCTTGATGAACTTAAAGTAGGATTCACCCATGACTTGTTTTCCAAAACCGAAAAAGATGGCCAGAATCACCATAAAACCGACTAAGTAGGGGAGTTGGTTAAATGGTTTGGCACTGACTTTCTTTTTCGCGCTGGATGCCTTTTTTTGGGCAATTCGCCAAGCGTTGATGGCATTAACCGCTTCTTGATTATAAGCTTCATTGGTAAATGCGGCGTTTGCGGCTTGAGTTTCCGCTGCTTGAGCCTTTTGCAAAGCACTTCGGGCAGCCTCTTTTGCCGCTTCATATTTTGGCATGCCTTCAGCGTTTTTTGCTTTGGCTGCCGCCTCACTCATATAAAAAGCGTCCAAAGGATTGACACTCCATCCATGAGGTTTAGCGGTAAACTGCTTGATGAACTTCCCTATGGATGAGCTGGTAGCTTTAAGTTTTTTCTTGGCATCTACCGAATTGTACCATGCGATGGTTTTAAACGGAGCCCTTGAAGATTCAATTCGCAAAGTAGCATTGGCTTTTTCTATTTGATCAATGGTGGCTTGATCGCCTTTGGGAAAATAAATAAAAACACCCACAATTAAAATGATCGCGCCTAGCCAAATCGCCCAATAGTCTTCGAGCTTCCATAGATCGGAAAGCCCGGTTTTGCCGCCCTTATCAACGATACTTGAGTCTTTCGTTTCATTCATGTTGAGATCCTCCTGTACATTGTTTTTATTGACTCCCCCGCCTAAGCAACTCTAGCTATTCGCTGGGAGTGTTACCCGAAAAATACCTTCATAGTTCTGTTTTTGTGCGATACAGATTATAAAGATAGTTATTCCAATCAGTTTAAGTGACCGAATAGAACCCCTTTTACCAGCAACCTTCGTACCAATAATAAAAAAAGATTTACCTCGCTTCCCTCTCCAATATTACGATTGTGTCAGGAGGATATATCCTATTGATTTAATTAGCGAAATAAGTTTTATTGATGATGCTTGCTTATTTTTTATCAATGCGGGGCAGTATGTGGAATAACACTTAACTATCTGATTATACGGAACATAAATCATTATCGATAAAATTTAGGCTAATGAGTTGGATCCCCCTGTCTAAAAAAACTTTAATATACTGATATAGAAGAGTAATTTTGCTGTTGTTATGCTGGTAACGACTGCACTGCCATCCGGAGTTGGCATTGAATTGTTGTTTTGAAAATCAATGTTGTGGCAAGATATTTTTTTATCTATGGAATAAGGAAGATTGAGCGGCGGATAAAATGGATTCAAAGGGAGAATGAGTTTAAGTCACTGTTCAGCTAATTTCTCTCTGGTGGCTCCATAGTCTCGAAGAGCTACGGAGTCTGTATGATTTTACCTTAAAACTCCGCAGGGCTACGCCATTACGGAGCCACCGTGGGTTTTGAAAGCGGATTTTTTTGTTCTGTATGTGCTTGGAATCTATTTTTGTTTTTCAGCGGCGATCAGAGGTTCGCGAAAAACAAAAATCCCTATAAAGGCTTTTTATCGTCCGTTATGATAC
>CAZJUM010000201.1:0-4281 GCA_964549175.1 uncultured Pseudomonadota bacterium
TAAAGGCTTTTTATCGTCCGTTATGATACCAAATCTCTGTAGACTGTCTAATGTAAGCGGATTAACAAAAATCCGTCAAAAACCTTGTCAAGTAAAAAATGACTCTTTTGCACTTTTTAAATAAGTTCTGAATAGATACACAGATTTTTTCATCGGTGAGTGTTATCGTGATCTGATATGCAAAACTCGCGATGACACCACTCACCATATATCATCGCAATTGTTATCATTGTTGGACTTGTTGAGAATTTTCCTGATTTTTGTATCGATTTAGCTCTGCTGTCTTATGTGCTGATTATCGTTAAAAAGTCCTTATGAGCAGTGTATCACCGGATCAATGGATGTTAGAGCTAAAAAATATTGGGTGATTATGATCGGTTCCGAATTGATCATCGTGCGGAGGCAGGAAAGAGTCGCAAAATATGTGAGATGGGATTCACTAATCCCATTGAGATCGGTGAAGAGCTGGTTTAAATAACGGCTTTTACCGATGCCATGATCGGAGTATATCCGGTACAACGGCACAAATTACCTTCCAAAGCGGTTTTCACCTCATCCTCGGTGGGGTGCGGATTTGCGTCTAAAAGAGCTTTAGTACTCATCAACATCCCGGAAGTGCAGTAACCACATTGCACGCCACCGTGGTCGAGAAAAGCTTGTTGGAGTCGGGAAAGAACTTTGTTTTTAGCAAGATTTTCAATGGTTTCGACGCTAACACCTTCGCATTGAGCACCAAGCACCAAACAAGAACAAACCGCTTCCCCATCCAGGATAACGGTACAAGCCCCGCACTCACCGATACCGCAACCTTCTTTGGTGCCTGTGAGTCCCAAGTTTTCTCTTAAAATATCGATCAAACGCATACTTGGATCGATTTCAACGTGAACGCTTTGATTGTTGACTGTCATCGCTAATCTCATTGATTCTTCCTTTTTAAACATTCATTAATGATTATAACTACTTACCCTCATATTGATCTTTAATATCCGACAAGGCGTCTTTAAACATATTCAAAAATACAGGCATCTTATATGCGCCTGACCAGCGATTACCGATGGCCTTATCAATCATTTTTCCCAAAGGTTGGCTGGCAGCATCGATGGATTTTTGATCTAACGGGCGCGATTCCAACATTTTTTCCACATCGAACAATCGTTGTTGTCGACTGAACAGAGACCCATCGACCAAACGACACTCCTCGACCAATCCTTCTTTATCAAACAATACCCGAGCACAAATACTCATCCGAGTGATGTTCATCGCATTACGTCGGCCAAGTTGGAAATAACTGGTGTAGTATTTCTTATCCTCAGGTTTAGGGACAACAAGGGCAACTAAAATTTCACTTTTCCCGATCATAGTTTTATATCCCCATTTAACAAATTCGGATATACCCATTTCCCGTTCACCTTCTTTGGATTGTAACTTCACTTTGGCGTCATACAAGATTAGAGGTGGTAATGAATCAGCACATGGTGAGGCATTCACAACATTGCCGCCGATAGTAGCACGATTTCTGATTTGGGTTGATCCAAGTTTCCCACAGGCCGTTACCAAAATCGGGAAGTACTTCTGAACCAATTCGTTGTTGATCACTTGAGAAAAGCTAGCTGCCCCACCGATCGAAATCTCGTTTCCGTTTTCTTTAATTTCTTTCAACTCAGGTAGTGAAAACACATTCAACAGCTCCTGATGCTCTGTTTGTAGCCTGGCTTGTATGACAATATCAGTTCCGCCGGAGAGTATTTTATAGTTACCTTCGGAAAGCAAATTCAATGCGTCAGACAAATCAACGGGATTTTTAATGCTCAGACCGGTTAATCTGGGTATCTGTTTTTTATGATCATGAGCATGGATGATCTCACTTTGCCGTGTCGGTTTTCTCAAATTATACCCCAACATCACTTGTTCCAATGTCAGGGGAATTTGATATGATCGTTTTCCCATAGCAAAACTGAATGCGTTGTTGATGGCCGCTGCTGTCAGTTCGGCAGTTGGTTCTCCCATGCTTTTAGCACCATAGGGACCATATTTGTCGGGATTTTCAATCAAAATCGGATTGATCTCATGAATATCCTTAATGGTCGGCAACAAATACGTATCCAGATTTTCCGATTTGATCTCAGCGTTTTGGATATTGAAATCCTCAAGAATTCCATAACCTAATCCTTGAGCGACACCTCCATAAATTTGTCCTTCGGCACCAACTCGGTTGATTACTTTGCCCACATCATGGGACGCGGTAACCTTCAGCACTTCAATTTTACCGGTATGAGTATCAATTCTCACCTCAGCGAGATGACAACCATAAACATAGGTAAAATAGGCATCGCCCTGGCCTGTTTCTTCGTCCCAGCTCACCTTGGGGCCTTGAAACCAACCATACGCGGCAAGATTCTGAGACATAAAATATGCCTTTTGAGCAATGTCACTTAGGGCGATGGGTTCAATGCCGGGTTTGTTGTCTTTTCGATAAATTTTCCCATTTTTCCAAATGCTTTCCTCAATGTTGTTAAGCTGTAATGACTCTTTGGCCAGTTTAAACATTCTTGTTTTAATTTTTCCCGCGGCATCTTTGACTGCCGATCCCCCGACCAGAGTACTTCTGGACGCGACTGTCGGACCTCCGTCAGCGATGGAAGATGTGGCTGGTTCCTGAAACACAATTTGACTCGGCTCCAGCCCGAGTACTTCAGAAACGGTTAAACACATAGTTGTCTGTAAACCTTGTCCGTTTTCACTTACCGCTGTGGAAATAACCGCGGTGCCATCAGGTTGAATCGTAACGATAGCGGAGGAAAAATCGGCACCCTCGGCCCCCAGGGAGCAACCACGGTAGCTACTGGCGAAACCAACGCCATATTTGAATCGGGATTCGGATTGATTTAATGCTTCAAATTCCCTCACCTTCTTTTCATATTCGCCTTGTTTCAGGGTTTCATCCATGACTTCCAATAATGAAACTTTATGTTCCGAAAGTTTTTGCCCACTGGCTGTCACCGAATCTTGCTTGAATCCGTTCAGGTGCCGAATTTCGACAGCTGAAATCTTGCAGAGCTCAGCAATTTCGTCCATCAGAGATTCCTGAGCAAATATAATTTGAGGTGATCCGAATCCACGAAATGCTGAACTGACAACATTGTTGGTGTAGATGGCGCGAATATCCGTGGAGACATTATCAATTTCATAGGGTCCTGTTGCTTGTACCACTGAGCGCCAGGTCACAAATACACTAAGCCAAGTATATGGTCCGTTATCAGTGAGGATGTTAATCTTCATAGCCTTTAACTTACCGTCATTGTTGAATCCGACTTTATATGTAAGCTTATAGGGATGACGCTTTGAGCTTTCTTTGATCGAAATTTCCCGTGTGTAAGTGGTCTTAATCGGCCTTCCGGTCATTTGACAAAGTAGTGTTGTTCGACAAGCCATATGGTCGATGATATCGTCTTTACCACCAAAAGATCCCCCAAGTACAGAGCGTTGGACATTGATTTGGTTAAGGCCAATATTCATAAACTGGGAAACAAAGTGTCTCACCTTAAATGAGTTCTGAATTGAACCATAAATCTGGTAACCGTTGGTGGTATGATCCGGTGCTACGGTGATGGATTCAGGTTCAATGTAAGCGTGTTCCTGATATCCGGTTTCATAAGTTCGTTGGATCACTTGGTCCGACTCTCTAAATCCTTTCTCGACGTCTCCCTTTCTTAATGGGTAGTGAACGGCGACATTGCTGTCTTTGCCCGGCCGTATTAAACGCGCATCACCGGCCAAAGCCGCTTCAACATTACTGACCGGTTCATAAGGTTCATATTCAACTTCGATGGCGTCGACGGCGGTGAATGCCAATTCTTTGGTTTCGGCCGCAACCACAGCGATAATGTCTCCTAAAAAGAAGACTTCATCGTTAACGATTGGAAAGTAATCTTGAATGAGTGGTCCGAGTTCCGTTGCTCCCGGGATATCTTTGAAAGTTGCGATGGCATGGACGCCTTCCATTTTTTCCGCTTTAGAGAAATCCACTTTTTTGATTTTCCCCGCCGGAATATCAGAATACCGACAAGCACCGTAAAGCATTCCGGGTAATTGAATATCATCGCCATAAATTGCTTTTCCCGTAACTTTTTCGTGACCATCGACACGCGCTACGCGTTTTCCGATCATTTGACCCATAAATTTTTCTCCGGTTGGTACGCTTTTGCGCTTATTGAGCAAAAAGAAACCGTATCTATTCAGAACTCATTAAAAAAGTGCAAAAAAGTTCATTTTTTACTTGAC
>CAZJUM010000202.1:0-4269 GCA_964549175.1 uncultured Pseudomonadota bacterium
ATAGCTCTTCGAGACTATGGAGCCACCAGAGAGAAATTAGCTGAACAGTTACCTAAAAAAATCCCTTAAGAGTAACTTTTTAGATTTTCGTCGCGAGGTCTGAAGATCGCTTTAGATACCAATGTTTACTATTTCACCAAAGTATGATATCAATCGGTCAAAAAAAGTTAGGATATTAAGAATAAACAGAATGATTCACAGACACTAAAGCTAAAAAATTTCGTGGATCATTTGAGTTTCGGATTTGGTGAAGTCACAATCATACAACTACGAGGATTTTATGCTTAGCGTCCATGGCGTATATGAAAACGGCAAAATCACTCTAAAACGACCCGCAACTGGTTCATTGCCCGGTTTATCCAAAGTGATTATTACATTTACAGACTTTTCCTTAAATCAACAACGCGGTACCGAAAGTGAAGAAGCAGTTGATACAACGGATTCGCATGATGGCGGATTGGGTAAAGGAAATGACTACTATGCGTCGTTAAGGGAGTATGAGCGTGTCCTGGCATCTGGAAATATAATCATTATCGATGGCGACGACCATTTTACCTTCCCTCTGTTTGATTATTCACAAGGTGGATTATGTTTTTTCGCAACTAAAGCATTCAAAATTGGACAAAATATCCGTTCTGGTATTACTCATCCGTCTAATCCTGAAATGATTTTAATGGAATTGGAAATGGAAGTTCGAAGCGCGTTTAAATCGTCAGATAGTTTTAAGATCGGCTGTATGTTTATTGATCCGGTTGATGAGGATCTTTGGCATGGTTTGCTTCAGTACCTAAGTTGAAATGCCTTCGTCAAACATCATCCCAAGTCTACCAACCTCAAATCAGCCCCCGGGGATCGGTAGAAACAGTCCAATTTAATCCTCTTTTTTCAGTTTATCTCTTCTCGCTTCAATCACTTCATCCTGAATATGTTTAGGGCAAGTGGCATAACTATCGAACTCCATTGAAAAAGTTGCTTTTCCCTGGGTAATTGATCGAAGTGTTGTGGAATATCCAAACATTTCAGACAGGGGAATAGTTACCGTCACCACTGTCATATTATCGCGCATATCAGTTCCTCCGATCACTCCTCGCCGTGAACTTAAATCACCAATAACACCACCTTGAAATTCTGTTGGTGTCTCGACTTCAACCCGCATCATTGGTTCAAGTAGAACAGCACTGCCGGATCGAACAGCTTCTTTCATCGCTTGCCGGGCACAGATACGAAAAGCCATATCACTTGAGTCAACTTCATGATATTTTCCATCATCCAAATGGACTTTGACGCCAACCATTGGGAAGGCTGCCAACGGACCTTCAGACATAAGGTCCTTAAATCCCGCTTCACATGCGTTAATGTATTCAGATGGAATGGAACCCCCTTTAATATTGTTGCAAAACTCAAATTCTTTCACATCATCCTCATCGGCATTTGCCGCTACTTCCAGAGGTTCTATTTTACCCATTACACAAGCGTATTGTCCGGAACCACCGGTTTGTTTCTTGTGAGTATAATTGAACGCGGCCGGCTTTGAAATCGCTTCTCGATAGTTAACCTGTGGCGCACCAACTTCCAATTCCACTTTATATTCACGTCTCATCCGTTCGATATAGATTTCCAGATGGAGTTCGCCCATTCCTGAAATAATAATTTGTCCGGATTCTTGATCAGTCCTTACATTAAATGTAGGATCTTCTTTCATAAAACGTGATAACGCTTTCGACATATTACGGGCTGAATCTTTATCTTTGCAGTTAATTGCCAGTGATATTACGGGTTTGGCAACATACATGGATTCTAAGGATACTTCAATATTCTCATCACAAAATGTATCTCCCGAGGCACAGTCTACACCTATTATCGCGATGATATCTCCCGCCGCGGCCGAATCTATATTTTCCCGATCATCAGAATGCATACGGACAATTCTTCCGACTCGAACTTTTTTGTGGGTCCGAGTATTGTAGATGTTCATTCCTTTTTTTAAGGTACCCTGGTATATACGAGTATAAGTTAATTGCCCAAATTGCTCGTCAGTAATTTTAAATGCCATACATACCAAAGGAAGTTTTTTGTCCGGCATGAGCTCGATCACTCGTGATTCATTATCAACTTGATTTACTTTCATGGGGCTGGCTTCCATTGGCGAAGGAAGATACCGGCAAACGGCATCTAAAAGCGGTTGAACCGCTTTATTTTTAAACGCGGACCCCATAAAGACAGGGGTCAACGCCAGGCTATTCACACCCTTCCATACAGCTTCATGGATTGCCTCGGTATCAATTTCTTTTTTTTCAAGAAGATCTTCCATCATCTGATCATCGAACATTGAAACCGCTTCAAGCATCTCCATCCGTTTTTCTTCGGCCAAACTCTTTAACTCCTCAGGGATCTCTTTTTCAACGACTTGCTCTCCCTTTGCGCCTTCATTGAAAAAAGCTCTCATTGTAACTAAATCCACAACACCTTCAAATAGATCTTCAGATCCGATAGGGATTTGCATGGCAACCGCATTATGGTTAAGCTTTTCTTTCAGTTCCTCAATGGCTTTAAAAGGATCAGAACCGACACGATCCATTTTGTTGATATAAACTAACCGAGGCACGCGGTATCGCTTCATCTGGCGATCCACTGTAATGGATTGTGATTGGATGCCCGCCACTGAACATAAAATCATAACAGCACCATCTAAAACCCTTAGTGATCGTTCAACCTCAACGGTAAAATCAACGTGTCCCGGTGTATCTATGATATTGATTTTGTTTCGGTTCCAATACACTGAAGTGGCTGCCGACGTGATGGTGATCCCCTTTTCTTTCTCAAGTTCCATATGGTCCATTTTGGCACCATTACCTCCGCCTCTTACTTCTTCAATCTTGTGAATGACACCCGCATAATATAAAATTCTTTCTGTTAAAGTGGTTTTTCCGCTATCAATGTGAGCGGATATTCCAATATTTCTTGTTGCGTTGATTTCGTTCATCATTCTTGACCTATGTCGGAATAATCCAAAAACTGTGAAATAAGAGGCATATAAAGTCTACACTCGGCATTACAGTAAACCGGCAGTATTATATTCACATTAATAATCTGTCTATAGAATTTTAAAATCCGCAATTGTATTGATAAAACTATACAATTTGCCGTTTATGCTGAATAATCCCGATTCTGCCGACTTTGAATAAAAATCGTCTATTGTATCAAACGGATAGGGGCCTTTTCCATAAGCTTACCTAAACCTATCATTTTTTCCTGAAAAAGATTAAACCCCGCTTGAAATTGAGGGGAAAAATCATAGCGGAGGTTCTCTAAATATTGTGTGCATGAGTGCGGATCAGGAAACACGCCTTTAAATTTCTCATTGGCCATTGTTCTCTCCTGACCTCTGGATAGCTCACGGGATTTGAGCAATGCGGCGTGAACTTCTCTGACTGATTTTGCCTGGTTTAAAAACACTTCCTTGCGAACACACCAGAGCGCGAAAACAAAGGGTAGCTTCGTTTTTTCTTTCCAAAGTGCGGACAAATCATACACATAGGGATCACATTTTTCGTAGTAGCGTCTAATTGCATCGTCGGCGATCAATAGCTCTCCGGAAACATCAGTATCATCCTTGACATATGCTACATTGAGTTCCTTCAGTAAATACTGAACCAGATGAACGGAGGTAAAGGAGAGTTCTGTTAATTTGATCCGATCGCCATTCATTTCGTTCAAAGGTCTTTGGGTAAACAAATAAATTGATTTTACAGGTCCGTCGGCACTGACTGAAAGCTTGGGAAGAACGAAATATTCTGTGTAATTGGTCGCGTATTCAAACGACGAGATTACAGAAATGTCAATCTCTCCTGAGTTAAGCTTTTTATTAAGCTCCGTCACTTTTCCTTTTACGATTTCACAGGAAATTGGAACGATCCCCTTCAAAATTCCATAGTAGACAGGAAGCACATTGAGTACATCAATCACACCGAGTTTTAACATAATTTCACTGAGATAAAGTAGGGTTTGTTTGACTTTATTCTCAAAAACATTCAGGAAATGAGATTTTTAACATAACAGAAAAGACATCGACCAAATTCAGTAGTGTGCTAGAAGTCTTAGCCAGTAAATCATGCGTCAACTCGATTTGAATCGAAGGGATAAATCTCAGAAAATATAAAACTTGTAGTTATATTATCCAATACTAATTTTCATTTCCGTATATACTCTGGTTCGTTGAGATATAGTCAAATGTTGTGTTCAAAAAAGTTAAGCAGCAATATCCCTTTC